>NZ_AFEJ02000012.1 GCF_000238775.2 Acaryochloris sp. CCMEE 5410
TTTTTCAAAATTCGCGGGATTACTCCATACTTCACTTTGCTCAGGACCACCCGGCAGAGAGGTCCACTGCAACGGCGACAGCACCCGATCAGCTAAGGCAAAGTCCCCTCTCTCAATCGCGGCCATCAAATCAACATTCTCTTCGGCCCCAATGATTTTGATCCACTCCACCGCAGCTTGAGCCGCAACCGCCCGGTCCCTGGTCCAACCATCTATCCCTGTTCGTTGTAGAAGAGACTGCCTAGACTCTGGCGTGAACTGATAAATTCCATAAGCACCCGTCTGAGAATTGGGCTTCCAATTCGTCCCATCACTGCTTTCGCCAATTCTGATTCGGGCTAGATACTGTCTGAGATTATGATCAGGATCGGCGGGCGTTGCAGGCGTTGACGTGCCCTGACTTTGACCATTGCTAGCGGTAGGGCTGAAGGTAGCAGCCGCCTGATCCGTACCCACAAACCGCCAGTGCCAAGGCTCAAAGCTCACCCCTTGGCTATTGCCCTCTGGGAATGACAACTCAAACCCATACTTGCCCGCATTGGCTTGCATCCAGGCATACTCAGATGTCCGTGCCCCAGACCGATCTAAGCTGGCATTCTGGTTGTTGCCCACATCCACCGCTAGACCCGTGTGATGCTCACTATGACCGGGAGGAGCTGAGGTCAAAGCAACCACTTCTGGAGAAGCACTCGCCACCTTGTTATCCCAAATCGACTGCTGAACAGCCACGGAACGGAAGCCCGAGACTACCTTGATATCTAATCCTTGGGACGCAGCATCTCTCCGCATCTGTTCAAAGGCTTGGGCTGCTTCTGGAGCTAGGGTCTCCTGTACGCCATCGACAGAGGTCACGTTGACTAATTGACCCGTGGTTTCTGCATAGGCAAGATGACCATATTTTGAATTGGTTGGAGAAACATCACTCTGACCCGTCGAAGCAATAATCTGATTGGGGTCGCAGTACACCTGACTGAGGCCCGCAGCCGTCAACGCTCGATTCCTAAACTTGGCAATCTCAGCAGGCAGGCTCCTTCGACTCGCCACTAGGAACAAGCCCCCTTCTTGAACAGTGAATGGTGTCGGAATCACAAGAAGTGAGGGTGCATTGCTCCCCAGGATCGGAATGGTGTAGCAGAATTGGATGGCAAGGGAAGCTTGGCAGTACTCGGTTATCGGATACTCCTTAATATCCCTCAAGACAAACTTGGTGTAAGAATTAGGACCAAAGGGCTTAATGCCTGCTGGTTCCCAACCCCCATTGACAATCTTTGGTAAACCCTTACCCCCTTTGACACCCTGACCATTCTTACCTTTCGAGTGTCCTGCAACCCACTGTTTACCCTCAACATCGTCATCCCCCGTCACTTGAGCTAGAGGAGAGCTGATAAACTTCCGCATCTCGAAGTGGGGGCAATTGTTTGCTCTCTGGTTTTTAGTCTGACCGAGGGTGCATTTAATGGGTCTGAATTTCTGGTCTTCCGTGCCACCGGACAAGGCATGTTGGACGGAGGGTTCCTCTGGCCCTTCCACACCGCTGTAGGCAATATCAAACCTCGCAAACACGTCACCCGCGAGAAAACTAAAGGCCAGATCAAAGGGCAGCTTGTTGACGGGAATGTCGGAGAGGCCAGGAACGGAGTTGATCAATTCATCCTCAGCACCGGGTATCTCTTCAATCGCCAGGTCCGCAATCTTAGGTAGGGTCTGCTCAATGGGCTGATTGACCAGATCGGGGACGGCACCCAAGGGCAAATTCTTTAGCTCAGGCACGGCCTTGATGACCTCCTTGACGGCTACATTCGTCCCTTTAGCGAGGAGATAGGCTTGTGCCCTTTTCCTGACTTGCTGCCAGTTGCCACTGATGGCATCACCGACAAGCGGGACAATCTGATTAACGGGCAGTTTCTTGAGGGTGGGGCCAATCTTCTTACCAATCCCCGCTAGCTGAATCTGCTCAGCCTTGGAGATGACCCCCTCCCAATTGCCCCGTGCTAAATCCTGAAGCGGAATCCCTTTAAAAGCAGGTATCTTGCTGAGTCTGGTTATCAGAACTTTCTCACCTGTGGACAGTGCCGCTTGCTGGAGCTGCTTACCTGCTTGAGACGGGTCATACAATACCCCTAGTGCAGCTTGAATGGCAGGAGCGGCATCATCAACGGTGATTTTCTGACCGTTATTGAGCTTCGTGTAGAGGTTATCGACTTCATCAACCGTCAGGCCATAGACAAGGGGCACATCGCCAATGGGTACTCCCGCAATATCCGTACCCTGCCTCGCTGAAATATCTCGCAGGGTGAGCTTGGTGAAGGATGCCGTGACGGGATTCTGCTGCAAGTCTCCAAACTTGAGGATTTGGTCAGGAGTCGCCCCTTGAGGCCATGCCCGATCAATCTGGTAAGGAAGCTGCACCCCATTGGGTAAAGGTGGAATCTCGACATAGCCAGCTTGCTCGGCGGTGGTGAGTTGTCGGAACGTCGGGGACGGTCCAGGGTCTGGGTCATAGTAGAGGCCCGGTAAGTTGACGGGGGTATCTGGGCTGAGGGCTGCCGTCTGTTGCTGCTGTTGAGCGAGGACGGGGGCTATCTGCGTCACAGTGGGCAGACTAGCCAGGAAAAAGGCAAGTAATTTCTGTTTCATAAGGGGAATGCTGTGGTGCGATAAATGAATGTACCGCTCAAGGAAAACGGCCCCATCTGGAGCCGCTATCTGTCCATCCCAGAAGGGAAAAACTAAAAATGATTGATTGACGATCTACAGCTCAACAAATTGAGGTTCACTGATCACCTCCTGAGCCATTTCCAGAGTCCTTGAGCAGCAAAATCCAGGCGATAATCCCCAAAATCCAACCGATAGGACCTGCAAGGAACAGGAAGGGCGTCAGGACGATCAGGAGGATGACAAGACAACCTTTCATCAGACACCCTCCACGAAGTAAATTTCCACTTCCTTATCAAAGTGATAGAGGCCATTTCGAGAACCACTAGAGCGATTGGGGGCAAAGCTATTCACGAGGGACGAAGCTCTATCACCCACACTGCTAGAGCGAAGCTGGTCAATGCCGACGTTCAGGCCCGCCCTAAGCAGCTTGTTGCCAAAGCCTTCTCCTTGGCCTTTGAGCTTGGCTTGCAGATAGGGAGATTGCTTATATTGAACGACTGCAACAGGCGTCTTTCTGGCTTCGGGTGATTCATCCGTCAGATTGACATGCTCAATGGGCTGCTGATTGACTTCCACCACTTGCATACTCAAAAAGTCGCCCTCTGCACTGGTCACCTCAGCAATGACTTTTGAGCCTTTCTTCGCCATTGCCCCTTAGTCTTCACTCAGGGTCAACAGATACCGTTGACCGATGATCGCGTCACTGTTCTGGGGTATCCAGGTAATCGGATTGTCGAGCTTCGCCTTGGCGGTCGTACCAGGGGAAATCAGTCCTTTACCGAGGGGGCTACTGCTAGCGGGGTAGAGGGCAGTGGGTGCATCGGACTGCACCTGATTATCCTCTAGCAAATCCCCAGTCAAAGACGCCACCAGTATTCCCTGGGGTGGAGGGGCTTTAGCAATCGGTTTTGTAGAGATCGGTTTACGGACGGGGTGTGAAGTGGATACCTTGATGGGACGAATGGGCTTGGGTTGGATGGGCCGAGCAGGCTGCACGGGCTTCGGAGCAAAGGCCGACTGCTGGGCAAGGCTGAAGTTAGCAGCAGGCTTGGGGGTTGGGGTGACGGGTCGGGGGGCTGGGGGTCTAGCGGCAACCGCAGGCTTGGGTGCGGGTCTATTGCGATAAACGATCCGAGGGCGAGATGGGGGTACAGACCGACGTACCTGGATGGGTCGGGTAACCCGATGGGCTGTACTGGGCGGTCTGCGGTTAGACTGGGCTGGCTTTGTCTTCGGCACCACTATCGGCTTCTGGGGAACCGCCGTGAGCTTGTTCTGGCCCGGAGCATCCGTCACATTCCCCGTTTCATACTTCTGCTTTAGCTCAGAAATTTGGACGGCTTGGCTCTTGATAATGGCATCCTTATCATCCTCTGGCATCCCAATCGTGGGCTGGGGCTTGGTGGCTACCGCTGGCTTGGGAGAATCACTGTTTCCCGATGTCACGGCTTGAACCACCGCCAGAATCAGAAAGATACTCCCTCCAATCACTCCAATCTGGATGGGTAGCCGTCGCCTGGTCTTGGTCGGTGTCTGGGTATCAAACTCATGGGTCAGTTCCGGTAAATGGAAGTCTTGCAGGGTCGCGGGTACAGGTTCTTGTGGTTGCACCTGTGCTGGGTCTGGCTTGGCGTTGACACTCGCTTTGGGCTTAGTCTTGTTAATCGCAGCTAGGGCTTCTTTTTTGGTCTTGATATTAGACATGACTAAAAATCCTCCATTGATGTAATCATCAGGCCGTGACGCTGGTACTTGGTGATCAGGTGGTTGAGTTGGCTATAGGAGTCCCCAAACAGTCGCTGGGCTTCCCCTTCCGTGGGAATCACCGCCTCAACCACGAGCTTTTTATTCAATTTCTCCGGGAAGGATTTACCGTCCTTAGACCGATGGGTACGGATGGAAATCACATGGATCTGCCACTGACCCGGTTTGATCTGGGTGAGATGGATGTCCGTATCCCGCTTAATCTCAACAACGCTCTGCCATTGACCCGACAGGTATTCTTGAATCGGTTGCTGAGCTTTCTCATATTTCTGATGCTCAATCTCTAGCCAGCCATCCCGGAGCAGGGGGTCGATGGACTGGGCTACGGCAAACAGCTCCCCTGGATAAATGTGGTCGTTATGCTTCTTGGGAGGACTGCCCCCATTCCAGGTCCAGCCCACTTTGACGAGTTCATAGGCATAGGTTCTCAGGAGTTCTTCCTCCCGGTGTAAGGGGTCCACTTTCTGGGCCTGGACCGTCTCATCGTCCTGGGTCTGAACGTAGATGGTGGATTGGTCTGATGCGAGTTGGGCACTGCGGGAGCTGGACAAGAAAGCTCCACAGCTTGAAAAGAAGTTGAGGGTGAACACCCCCAAAATCGCATACAGCACATAGGGGCGTTGCTTCTTGTGGGTGTCGGTCGGATCTTGGAGTTTTAGCATGGGTCTTGCAATTGGGAATGAGGGGGCTGTTATCGATTTCTCAAAGCTCTGGATGTGACGGCTGAACTCGCGGATAAGGCAGCGGAAGACACAACGGTCACTGCTGCTCCCACGGTGGTCACCACCGCTCCCGTATAGACCCCTGATGCAGCCAACGCCCCCACCGTCACCGCAGCCGTGGCGACCGCAGGGGCGATATAGCCTAAGAAGGTGGCAAAGGCTTCTCCCTGGTCTGAGATGGGATTATCCGTTAGATAGATCGCTCCAAATCCAATCACGAAGATGTAGGCGAATCGCACAAGGGCAATAATGACCAGGGCTTTCAGGTACTGCAAAACTGCCCACTTATGACCCGCAATCGGCAGGGTGGAATAGATGATCATGATCGGGGCTAAGATCCCTGACAGAATCAAGGCCAGTTCTTGGCCGGAGACAAACCAGTATTGGATCTGGAGGGGACCTTCGATAGAAGCGGTCCGTACCGCATTCTCTTTAACCACGTTGAAGCCATGTATGGCGTCATCGATGGGGTTCAAGGTGTTAAATATCGCGGCACTAATGCGGCCTAGATCGGCTTGAATCCCTTCTTACGACTCTCAATCACTTCCAGAGCCGTCTCACAGCTCGGGCAGTCTTCTGATGGCAGCCTCATCCCGTTCCAGCTTTGGGCCAACAACTCCAAGCAGCGCACGGCGGTTTGCACTTTCGGGGTTTGAACCTGGTCTAGCCCTTTACCGGAAGCAGCGGCTGCGGGGTCTCTGAGGGTGATCGCTGGCAGACGAGAACAGCTTGCAGACTGACGGTTATATTCGGCTATCGCTGAGGACGCATGAATCTTATCCTTGAGAGCATCCCGGACCACTAGCCCCGCCCATTGGGAATCGAGGATCAGTTCGCTCCCTCGATTCGCCACCTCCCGAAAACTCCAGGCAACGGCTTTCGCCCCCCAGCCATAGTTGAGGGTAAAGGCGAGGAGTAAGACGATGGGGACGATCTGCTGCAAGACAATCCGATGGGTCTCCCCACTCAAAAAGCTCATCCCCGCTCTCGCCATGAGCACGAGGCAGGCCACGAGCAAAAAAGGCAGCAGGATGCTAAACATCGCCTTGTTATTGACAGTCGTCCGGGGGTTATCTCCAAGGATGTCCTCCCATAAGGCATCCCACCATTGGGAGGTCTCAAACATGCGGATCTTGGACTGCCGCAGCAGGTCTACACCCACGGAAGGGTCGAGGTCCTCATTAATGGCATGGGCTGACACTTCACCCAAAGCGATAAACAGTAGGGTGAGACCGATGACGGACACTATCGTTCTAGGGAGCGGCCTCTGAATATAAGCCAGGAATGTAGAGGTAGTTGAAGCTAAGCTGCTCCCGCAGAGCACGCTGGTCTTGGGCACGGTGTCGTTCATCTTTGTATAGCTCCAGTTCAGCTCGGATTTGTTCTTGGAGAGTGAGTTCTGAGGCGCTTAAGTGCAGCCCCATCGTGCGCTGCTGATGGGCAAGGGCAGAGCCAACCACGAGGGCATCTGAGGACTTCTTCTGCTCCTCCTGACCCGATACGACGTTGCTAAGCAAGCCCCCATTAATGGCAGTCCCTCGCGCCATCTTGGTGTTCTGAACCGTGAGGGATTTGAGGACGGCTTGGGAGGATTTGAGGGTTTGGGCTTTCTGGCCCGTCTCCCCAACAGAGGTGGCAATCTCAGCCCCCGCTGTGGCTTGCTCTTTGCTAGCGGCACTGAGCTGCACGAGGGCTTGAGTGGACTCAATGGTGTTGACCACAGACTGCTGCACCTGCTCCCCCTGCTGCTTAATCAGGGCTTGACCATCCTCAGAGAAGACGAGCTGCGTCATCAGTTGGGGGAGTAAGGCTTTACGAGCCTCGTTGTTGCGGGCTTGGGTATACACCTGAAAGGGGTCTTGGGGATCCGAATAAATGGGGTCCTCAGATCCACTACCTCCTTGCTGGCTCCCGCTGGTGCCATTCGTGCCCAACTTGTCGTACTCAGAGAGGACGGTAGAGATGGACCCGCTTAGGATCCGCTTCAGGGAGAAGTTATCAATGGCGTCATAAATGGCTCGGCCTACCTTGTAGGCATCAAGCGCTTTCTGTCCATATTCATAAGCTTTAAGTAGCTTGCGTTGGGTCTCATTGATGGTCCTGGCCTGTCCCGGTTTCTGTTTAGGTCCAAGGACATTAAAGACCGTGCCAAGGAGACCACTCGGAAGCTGAGCCGTGGGTACTTCCGTATAGGTGGACGTATCTAGAGGATTATCCTTGGCTATCGTCACATCCCCCGTGGGAATGGGCACATCAGGGAAGGTGGTGGGTGTGGTGGTAGTGGGGAGGGTGATATCGTCGCTAATCACCGGATCATCGTAGGACACCTGAGCATAGGCAGGAACGGTGATGACGGTGGCCTGTACCGATAGGATAACGATGGCTAAAAGGCGTTTACGCTGCATGGTCTTCCACTCCAATGGTCTCAACTTCAATCCCTTGTTTGTTGGCCTGGGAGAGCCGATCACCAAAGTCCACTAATCCCGCAACGGGGTCATCAGGATAGCGAGACATCACCCGGTTGCGGGCTTTGGTTTGCTCTCCTTGGTTCGCACCGACCCCCAAGGTGAAGTTACTGGGGTTATGGGTGACAATCAGTTGCCGGGAGTCTCGCTGCCAGCACCAGTGGGACTGCTGAAGGGACTTGGAGGCTTTGAAGGATTCATGCTCAAATTTCTCAAGGATCTCGGACTGGAACCCAAATTCTGAGACCAACTGCTCACGGGCATACTTGTTGACGTGGCTGACAAACTTATTCTGGAGGTTGGAGACAACCTTGGACGAACAGCTTGAATTCAGCAGGGTTTCTACCTCTGTCATCCCGATAAGGATGTTGCACTGCCACTTGCGGCCTGAGTTGGCGAGAGACCCCACCATCTCGGCAAAGATGGGACGGGTCAGTAGTTCCGAGCCTTCATCCACGGGTAATAGGGTGCGTTTGCCATTCATGGCTTTGCGAATTAGCAGATCAAACCCCGCCACCCCATACACGAGGGAGTCACTATCGTTATCCACGTTGGTTAATCCCAAGATTAGGGCATCCACGTTGGCGTCAAAGGAGCTGATGCCATTGATGGAATCGCCTAATGCCGTGGGGATGACGCCCTCCAGGAGCAGCTGCAGGTTCTCAAAGGTGCGCTGTAAGTCTGGGCCACAGTCATTGTCTTGGATATACTGCTTGAGCCAACCTTTGGCAAAAGCAACGAACTCCTCATAAATGGGCATCTGTGCCGCTTCTTCGGAACCAAAGGGAGCTATAGAAGCTTTCGTATAGCGCTCTAAGTTGGCCTGATGGAATGCGTCAAAGCAAGACCTAAGGCCCGCTCAATTAGCAAATCCTCCATTGGGCTGGACTGGCCCGCCTCTCCCAAGGCAATGGCCTTAAGGATACGGAGCTTATTACGCTTGATAAATTTCCAGGCTTCCTCGTGGGTCGGCTGCTGAGAGTCATAGCCTGGTTCACCGGGTTTGGGCAGATCATCAATCCAGGAGACATCGGGCGTCTCCATGACGTGATGGTGGCTTTGTCCACGGGCTGGTAGGTGGAAGACACATTGATCTGCTCTTGAGTTGCCATATAAGGTTCATAGCTGGATTTACCCGTGGGGGGTTGGAAGTCAAACCCGACAACATTCATCCCTTCCCGCTGACAGTAGCTGGTCATCTCCAGCATCAGCATGGTTTTGCCTGCCCCCGTTTTCCCGGTGACGAGGGTGTGATTGGGAAAGATATGGGCTAGATCCAGGTAGAAGGGGATGGGCAGATCATGGCCTAACAGCATTATGCCTCGACGATCCATTGGGGCAGGATGGATTTGGGGCAGGGTGGGCAGCACTCTCGGGGACATGGTTTTATACAGGTGATTCCCCCCGCCCGGTAAGGTGAGCATGGGGGCGGCACTGATGGCGAGGCTCGTACACCAGTGATGCTCAAATTTCTGGGTAATCTTGACGGCTTTGGTCCCCTCTAGCTTTTGAGCTAAGTCGTCCAAGTCGAGGTTAAGTTGGTCTACGGAATCCCGATAGAGGAAGATGGCGAAGGCGACCCAAAAGGGACGATTGCCGTTGTTCATCCACTCTAGGTTTTTCTTTGTTTCCTCTAAGCGCTCTAGGGCAATGGGGTTCAGTTCTTTACGCTGGGCAGCATCCCCCATCTTGCGGATGGAGTTCCGCCCCGTCTGCTCCAGGATGGCTCGGGTCAGCCCGGATTTGATGGGCAGCAGTTCGGTGACCACACGAGCATCCAAGAACAGTTCTTCAGGGGTAGCGAGGGTGTCAAATAAGAATTTGATAAATCCCAATTCCGTGGAGTCTTGGACTTCTGGGATGGTTCGTAGTCCCTCGAATCGGAGTGCCCCGACATATTTGCCTTTACTCGGCAGGTAGGCGAGGCTTTCACCGAACTGAGGAACAGCGGGTTTCCCTTTCTCGGGTTCAAACAGGACCCCCAGGCTATGGAGATGATGCTCACTAACTACTGGATTGGGGTCTAGGCCCAGGTCGTCATAGCGAGTGTATTGGGGAATGGGGATGCTCTCTTCATGCAGCTCGGCGTAGTCCCAATCAAATAGCTCTTGGGCCGTGAGGGGCTGAATTTTATGACCTAAGCCTTCTGCGCCCGTGAGCATCCTCGTCATCCGCTTATAGGAGTTGGTATAGGCGGCAAAGATGGCTTTCTCCCACTGCTCTTTGGACTGGTAGGCTTCCCCCATGACCTTTTGGGCGACGGTGTCATTCCAAAAGCCCGATACCCACTCGAACACCACATCAGCGGGAGAGTCCGGGGTGTCATAGTCTCCCCCCAGTCGCAACCGACATTTGGCTTGGTAGAGGAGGCGGGATTTGGCGATACGACCCTCAGCTTCTAGGGATTGCAGGTTCTCGGCATCGGATTGTAGTTGAGCGGTGGTCAGGGCATCCGTGGCCTTCCCTAGGGCCGTGGCCGTGGCAATCAAGGGGCCTGAGCAGTCTGCTCGGATATCCAAAATTGCTTTGAGGTCGGTGCCACCGAGATGACAGATCTTCTGGTTGCTTTTATTGAGCTGCTGTTTGGATTGGGCGGGGGTGACGGTCGGGTCTAAACCCAGCACGTCAAACATAAACGCAATTTTGATCTCTCGACTATTCCAGTGATGAAGGTGGAACCCAACGGTGACCCCTTCAAATTCAAACTGCCCATAGGTCTTGAGGCAGAAGTTATCTTGAATCCGTCTCAGGGGGTCTGTCTTCTTGGCCTTTGCCATAACGGGCATCCCCACGTTGTCGAACCTTAAAGACGGGCGACCATCCATATACGTCGTGGGCTTACCTACCCGCTCCATCTGTTTGGAGGGACTGCGGCCAAAGACAAAAATGATACCGACGCTCGTTAAGGCGATAAAGAGGACGGCCAGCAGAAACCCAAATTTGATTAAGACGGCAAAACCCACCCCCAAAACGGCGATGGATGCTCCAAGGTAGAAGACGGGTATACCGTCTAGCATCGTGTTCACGGAGAGGATATCTCGTGTTTGACCTTCGTTAACGGCTTCAAAGTCCATAGCTGTCCTCCTTTATCGGGTTGCCGCAAAAATCAGGGCACCAATCATGATCATGACGATGATGAAGTACAGCAGACCGACCACGGGGCGGGACATCTCTTGAATATCTCCCCCATGATGAGAGTGGCCCAGGCTGTTCTTACCCGCAAAGCCAATGGCACCGAGGACGACCCCTGCGAGGATCAGCCAGCCAATCCCACAGACGGCTCCCGCTAAGGAGAACCCTTGGACATTCAGCCAACCCAAGCCCCCAATCATGGCCTTCCCAAAGCCAGGGATAACATCGAAGCCATTACAAACGGAGTCAGGGACGTTCAGTTGAGCTTGGGCATATTGTTGATAGCCGATGGTGATGCTCACGGTTTGCAGGCCCGCAAGGACATGGGGGGATCTGCGGATAGTTTTGCGCCAAGCGACGGCTGATGCTGTGATGGCAAGACAGGCTACGGAGGTCGCTTGTAGCCAGGGCAGATTGTAAATCAGGCCGATGATGAGAAAGCCACTATAGCCAAACCACCAGGGCTGTTTTGAGGTTTTATCGTAAAGGATCTTGAGTCGTTTCATTGGAGTTGCCTCTTATGGGTCAGTAGTGCTGTTATTGCTGGGCGTAGTTGAGTAGGGTCTGGAGTTGGTCAGGAGAGATTTTGGCCCGCTTTGCTGCATCCTCTGGAGACTTCCCCCAACGCATCTGGCGAATCATGCCGTTGACGCGCCAATGCATTTCCGAGCGATAGCGATACGTCTTATCTCCTGACGCTCTAGCGATGTTCAGACCCCTTAAAAGCGTCGCTGGAGTGATACGGCTATCGGACACGTTGTTTTTAGCAGTGAGACTGGGTGATGTCTGCTTGGACACGGACATTCGTCGCACAGGAGAACGTTTGACGGTCTTAGGCTTGGGCAGGACTTTGGTTCTACGTTGAAGGGTCAGGGGTTGAACCGCTGTCGTAGCTTGATGAACGCGAGTCCTCTCAGGTGGTTGACCCAGGCGACCTGTGAAGACTCGCGATTGCTCAGGGGTATGAGCAATGGGGGTGGGCACTCCAATCCGAGTGATGGCAGTACTGGGGGCACTGTCAGACCGATTGATCGTTAACTCCATTGAGGAGCGGTTGCAGCCCACTAAATCTAGGATTAAGTTGGTCGATTTCACCTGGGTATTGGGTTTCCAGGTCAGGTAAATCTTCTGGGTTTGGGGTTGGGGCTGATCCAAGCTCAAGTCAAAGATACCCCTCGTGCCCATATAGGCTTTGGAGACCCGGCACCCACTGGAGGTAAGGTCAATCAGGTGACCATGACCGGGCGCTATCTTGATGGTTTCCGCTGTGGCTGGGGAGATGAACAGCCCCAACCAGGCCGCTATAAATGCGGCAATGGTTTTATACATGGCGTTTTTCCTTGGCAAGTTCGTCTGTTCGGGAGGGGGATTGCTATCAAAGACAGCTTCCTTCCGATGTTCACGGTGCGGATCTGGACCCGCCCGTGATGGAAATCCTCTAAGGCAATCAGATATTGCTGCTAATGGTCTGTGGATAAATTCGGTTACTGCTGGGCCGAATCCCAGATGTCCTCGCCCAATCGTTCCAGGCTCTCCCAATCCACGGCATCGCTGATCCGCTGCGGTAGGTTGATGCCCCGGTCGATCAATAGGCCCGTCACTGCAACTCCCACGAAGAACCAAAAGAGATTCCTGAGCATGGGTAATCACTCCTTTGACTAAGTTGATAGCTTTGGTAGGAAGAGACTCTGTAGCGACGGAGGGAGTTTGGGGAGGATTTTGGGAATAAGCTGAAGGAGTAATACTGTTTTCGTAGCAGAAGGAAAGAGAAGCAGGCCAAGTGCTGAGATTTACTCGCTCCTGACCTACTTCTGGCTCTGAGGAATATCTGCTGAAACTTTGGGAAAATCCCAGTCGAGTATGTTCCAGCTGGTCTTTGGCTGCATTCACGAACTGAGCCATGCCAACCCGGAACCACTGATTGAGGAGATGGACGGGGATTTGATACTTCGGTGGAATGAAAGGTGGAGGTGCTTTGATTAGGACGAGATTTGTCTTTGTCTCAGGTTCAATCTCGAAATCAAAGGACTCATCGTAATCGTCTTCATCTATATACAATGATTCATCATTGATCGTAAATTCATGCCAGTCTGGGATTTCTTGGAACGAACGGCCCCAATAGAGTAAATCTTCGATATATTCCAGCTTTAGATTGGCTTTTTGAGCAATCTCTTCCAGATTGGCATCAGGAAACTGGTTTTGGAGTCTATAAACCCAATCAAGATGGACTTGTTTTTTTTCGGGCAATCTCAGTTGCTTGGGTCTGTTTTTATAGCAAAATCTGCGGATATATCCCCTAATCCAACCTCTAGCATAGGTGGAGAACTTGCAGCCTTTTGTAGAGTCGAATTTCCGCACGGCATGACGGATTCCCAGCATCCCCTCTTGGATCAGGTCTTGAGCATCATCCAAAGTCCATGCGTATTGTTTGGCGAGTTTCGCCACCAAACGAACATGGCCGATCATCAGCCATGACAAAGAGGTCTCATGGCCTCGCTTGGCTTTGCGGATCAGCTCCAGCTCTTGCTCTGGGTCAGGAATCGGGAAGCGGTGCAAGAACTGGGTTAGATAGTCGGGTAAACGGATGCCCTCGGAAAAAGGGCTAGAAATCATAGCGGCAGTCATGAGCTTGCCCTCCATAAATGGAAGAGAGAGGACTTTATTTAGATAATTTGTTGATTACGATTATTCGATGAGCACAAACTCTCTGAAGCCAGATGTCCCAGTTGCCTAGCGAACTAGGCAGCAGTTGTGGGAGTAGCTTGAGCTTGGCCCAGCTCCAAGGGTACGGGTGGGGCGATAGCAAGCCGCTGACGGATATAGTGTCTTGCACCACGCTCAGATAGATGGTGGTGGAACATCTGGGACTGGATATAGGGGCCGTGAAATAGAATATTGACCTGATCGTCTTTGGAATAGCCACAAAGACGAAGCTCATAGCTCACCATGAGGTCAATTCGATAACTCAAGGGTGGGTGTTCGCAACCTAAGTTATAAAGTTTGTCGTAGGTGTAGGCGACACCCATAGACATCAAATTTTGAACTTTTACAGCAATCTGGAGATAAATTTCTCGAAATTCTTGAATCACCTGTGGATCAAGCTGATCAGAGCTTTGGAGGTCATTGTTGCCTCCACGGGGTTTCCCGGAATCAGTATTTATAGTTAGCATGAAAACATCTCCTATCGCGGAGGTATAGATCACGGCTTGTGCGTTGTGGTAGATGGGCAGGCCGTGGTTTGCAAATTTAACTAGAGAATATTCCTGTGCAAGACAGAAACAGGCAGGACTCCTGTCAGGGATTCCCGATAGAAATGGCATTTAAAACAGTCTAAACAAAGGATAGACCTTTGCTGTTTCTTGTGGGTGGTAGTAGAAATACAAAAAAGATAAAGTTGGGTGCGAAAACATTCGCTTAAATCACTTGGCTGTACTTTAGCGCCAACCCAGGAGTGGAGTCAAAGCGAAAGAAACACTTAGTTACAATTGCCAAAATCTATCAACAACTACCGCAACCTATTGACCCCCTCAAATCTTTTCACCACAAGCCTTTTTGATGCCAGAGACCCCAAACACTCAACAACTTCAAGAGCCTCCAACAATGTAAGAGACTGCGCCTCAGTCTGGTCTTTGGTCATAGTGAGTTTCTGTTGGTTAAGGTCAAAATCTTTCACAAATGAGCCATCGTCATGCAGGACAAATCTTTTAGGGAAAGCCATCAGTATCTCCTTCAAAATCCAAACAAACGCCAAACATTCGTTCCATTGCCCGCAGGGTAAACACGGCTGATAATTCTGTGTAAGGTTGCCACTGTTCCTCGGCCAACACCCAATACTCTCCGTCCCTCCAAGAGTAATCTGCAACTAACTTGCACTGCATCGCTAACTGATACCAATGGTCAAACTCCTCTCGTTCACTAAGTCGAGCTTCTCGTTCAATCGGCTGTTCACCATTAGTGATGAGTTGAAGGGGAAGCTGTTCCTGATTTTGCGGCCGCAATTCTGTGTTTGCTTCACTAAGCGCTTTTCGCTGTGACTTCCTCGCTTTCAGTCGTTGCCGCCGACGCTGCTCATACTCAAGTTCACGCTGTTGTTGTCGCTTGGCTTTAGAGATTTTCTGCTGCAGGCCCGAAGGTAGGGATAAGTGCAGCTGATCCCAATTTTGGATTGGAATAACCTTGGAGTTCCCCCCCAGACCCCCCCGATCTAGGTCTTCAGAATTCACAAGCGCCGCTTTCGCCGCCCTTTGGCCTTTAGGGGCCAGGGCGACGGCGGCTTGGATTCTCATCGTCATGATTACAAACCCTACATAAATATAGAGTTGTAAAAGATCCTTTAATTGATATAGTTCCAGCTTTCGCTGGTTTAAAAAGTGAGTATTGTTCGAACGTAGTTGTGTAATAGTCCCTTCCTGCGAGGGTTCTGGGGCTTTATGAAGGGTTTCTGGGGGTAAATGATGGGGGTGCCAGAGTTCTAGGTTTGACTTGCGGTATAAGGTTTTCTGGCTGGTGTGAGCTAGTTTTGCAATCGCACTAGCACGAGCTGCGATACCAGGGGGGAGTTTGCTGACTCTTCTTAATTCAAAGACGGCTTTTTTGATCCGGTTCTGGGCGGCTTCGCGCTTGGATTGGTGATAGCCAAAGTCGGCAGGAGCGACTTGTTTGTCGTGGTATTTGGCGTCTCGGGCAGGGGCTGAACCAGCGGGCCAGTAGTAGCGCATAGCCCAGGTTGCCACCTCATAACTACGGCGCTCGATTTCATGCTGGTGGCGGCAATGTTCGTTAAAGCCTGGGGTGTTCTGAGCAGTTTGGCAAACGTATTCTGCGATCTGCTCTGGACTATCCATTCCCAAAAATACGCGGGCTTCGCAGGCGATGATCTTCAGCTTCTCGTTGGTTTGGCCGGGGCCGGTCCAGCCTTGGGGTTTCTCTTCGTGAATGCGCTCCTGCCAGGTGGCGAGGGAGGAGGCGTTACCGGATTTACGGACTTTGAAGTTTTGCTGCGCGTCTGCGATCGCATGGTGAAGACGACCCATGTCCTGGCCATCGGCGCATAGCTCAAAACAATCTAGCCAGTCTTCCAGGGACCAGGGGAGAGGGTTTAGATCGGTGTCGAGTGGATGGAAGCCGCTACCCGGCTGCATAGGGAGACGGAATGCAGCAAAGAGACTGTAGCCCTTACCTTTGGGCACATACCGCTTGGGGTTGGGGTAGAGTTCGCATTGACCTCCATAAAATTTGACGCCTTCAGCTTCCAGGTTGAGTTTGATGCACACACTCAACCAAAAACTACTGACGGATTCGGGCAGGGGGAGGTAGAGGTGTAAGCCGCCGCTATGGCTACTTTGACAAAGGAGTGAGCGGCAGATACCGATGTCTTCCAGGGCATGTCGGATCTTTGGAAGCCAATGGGGAGCGCTGGCTGGATGATAGCGAGAGTCCTTGTCTATATCGAGGACCAGCCAACGGGTCTGGGCATTGGGCCTCACTCCGATCAGACAGTCTGGGTCTTGATGAAGTGACCACAACTCCACGGGGGAGAGAGGGAATTTCTTCACCGTTTCCCAGTCAACGGGATTACCTTGTTCCGGGACTGACGCAAAGATCCAATCCCAGCCATTGAGGAAAAGTAAGGCCAATCTTTGACCCAATGGATCTGCTGGTAATGGGTCATGCTTAGGGCGTCTGGGATGCTGAAATACATAATCTGGGACATGGGAAGGCGAGCCATGTTGACGCTGAAGCATGTCTTGGAAATACTCCCAAATTTTAGATTGGGGTATTTTCACAGAATAATTTTTGTCTTGTTTACATTTGCATTTAAATTAATTTAAATAATTGGGTTGTCTTATAAGGCTACAAACCAGTCACAGAAAGGGATTTTACAAAACTTAGTGCATAGATACGGAGATTTTAGTGTAGGCATACGGATAACATAGTGCATAGAAACGGAGAATATTGTCTCTTCCTTAAAGGGCCACCCAGCTTAGGTTAAGTGCCGATAAATGAAGTTGATTTTATTAAGACAAAAAATATATTAAGTGTAGGGATACGGATATTGAGACAATCTATCTTTTAGTGCTAGGATACGGAGAAATTTGTCTCATCCTGTCTTACACCTTGCTCGGTATCCAATAATTTAGGTCTTGATACTAAGTGCTAGGATACGGAGAAATTTGTCTCATCCTGTCTTACGCCTTGCACGGTATCCAATAATTTAGGTCTTGATACTAAGTGCTAGGATACGGAGAAATTTGTCTCATCCTGTCTTACGCCTTGCACGGTATCCAATAATTAGGTCTTGATACTAAGTGCTAGGATACGGAGAAATTTGTCTCATCCTGTCTTACGCCTTGCACGGTATCCAATAATTTACTTGAGTTTGGACTAAGTTTAAATCTCCAGACAGAGTAAAATATCCCATGGCCCTTGAAAGCCTGAGCATAAGTTTTTCTGGTATTAACTCAGCAGTTAAGCAGCGGTTTTTGAGACAATCTTTGCTTTCCTGCGTTTGGAGACTCGTTTTTTGACCGTTGGATATCGAGTTCTTGGTGGTTGAGATTGGCCTTGCTTGCGTCCGGGTGATTTACCGCGAGTTTTTGGTGCTTGAGCAGGTGTTCCAATCGCCGCAATAATACTTGGGAATGCTTGAGCGACGCGTCCTGGTGATAGAACTTGTTGAGGAGACTGCCAGGGTAAAGGCGTATCCATACAGTCTGACCGAGCAAACCACAATTGCCAAGATATCATCCCAATCAAAGTACTCCATCGCTCTGTCGCTTCATTGGACGTGAGTTGAGGGGTCGTCCAATAGAGCCGTTGTTTGGCAAATCGATACCAATGCTCAATGCTAAAGCGCTGCAGATATCTTCGCCATAATCGCTCCAGACTTGGCATGCATTCTCCAGTCCAGGCCAGCCAAAGCGGCTTAAACTTTCGTCGTTTACCTTTCGGTTGGATGATCTCAACGCGCAAAATTTCCATTTCTCGTTTGGCCGAATTACGGAAATGGAATTGGCTCCAGCGAGTTACTCTGACCTGTCCAAGTTGGGTGTCTTCTATCTCCAATATTTCGCTGGCTTCTGGATATGTATTAGGGGCATTCAATTTGAACTTATGTCCATGCTTACGAGGAGCCCCTCGTCCTGAATAAGCGAAGGGAATACCATAGACACAGCGATTGGATGCTAAGCGCAATAACAGGTCGACTTCAATCCCTGCAGTGTGATTGAGAAAGATGCCATTACCGTAGTGACGGTCAAACGCGGCTAGAGGACGCACCGGCAAATGACGACAGACTTGCTTTAATTGAAACGTGGCTTTGGTCAAAGCGGTCTCAAAGCTCGTGATTCGTTCATGGCGTAGGGGCAGTGCCCAATGCTGACTTTCGTCTGGGACCCAAGAAAGGGTGCTATAACTTTGGCCTACCCCGACAGTATGTCCCCCTTGATGATGAAAACCTCTGTCTTTGAGGGTCTTGGCCTCGGGACGCAGCCAAGGACTACTATCTCCCACGAAGAGCGGCTGGTCTTGAGCGGAAACTTGTCGAACTAAATACCGGTGAAGTTGGCACGATGGATACGACCATCATGCAGGGCTGAATAGGTACTCGACCATGACGACGGAAGATAGGATGTTGAGACAACACACAAATGAACGCAGGCTCGGACTCTGCTGCATAATCACGACTTCTCCGGTTGAGTGGCACTAACTTCTCCACCCCAACCAAAAAATATTGGCCAACCATTTTCGACAGGTAGATATGGAATTATGGTTGCAATCATAGGCAAAAATCAGCTCTGAATTCATACATATCACGAATGGAAGATCGTGATCTCATCCGGTCTATTCATGTATCTGTCCCTCCTTTTTTTCATCCTTCTTCTCCTTGTGCGTTTTAAGGTTAGATCTTGGGATCGTTCTCTCGTTGTTTTCTCCTCATGTGAACGGTCATTACTCAGTTCTCTTCTGGCTTCAGGGTCAGTTTGCTGGTCAATTTCCGCATGGATTCTCCTCGGAGCAAGACCTTCATCGCATCATGGATAATCCGGTCGAGGATGGCATCGGCGAGGGTGGGATCTTGATTTGTGAGTGCCATTGCTCCAGGGGCATTTGCGTGGCGAATAACAGGAGGCTTTACGGAAACGCTCGTCTAGGATATCGAGTACTTCTCGAGCTTCAAAGACAGACAGGGGATCTCTAAGCCATTCATCCAGCACCAATAGATCGTAGGCCGCTAATTGTTTTCGGAGTTGGGATAAGACCCATCTCCTTTGGCCAGCTTCAACTCCAGCACCAGGTCAGCGGTTTGATATAGCGCACGCTATGGCCTTGCTTGCACAGATGATTTGCAAGGACCGACGCCAAGAAAGACTTCCCTACACCGGTCGGCCCCAATAGAATCAATGACAGGTTTTCTTGGAGCCAATGGCCTTGAGCAAATTCAAGGAACTGGATTTTACGGAGTCCTCTGGGGACATCGAAATCCACGGCATCTAAGGTGGCATGCACCGGCAGTCGCGCTTGCCTGAGTCGGCGTTGCATCCGTTGATTCTGACGCCGGATGTATTCGCGCTCTACCATCAAGGCCAGTCGTTCATCGAAGGACAGATCATGATAGGTGGGCATCGCCTGCTGTTCTCGCCAAGCTTCGAGTACGCCGGTGAGTTTCATTTGTTGTAGCTGTTCAATCATTGCTTGCATCGTTGTCTCCCCCTACGTCGCTTGATAATATTCGGACCCTCGGACATTGGCATGGTGAATAGGAATCACCTTATGGGTTTCATCCGGTAAGGGTCGGATTCAAGTTGTTTGGAGCATGGACTTGAGATAGCGTTGGCCCACCATCCCCATAGCATTAGCCCGATTACAGGCGGCTTCCAACCTTTCAGCACCATGGGTGTTCTCAGATGTTGCACCCCTTTTAAGGCTCGAAATGCTTGTTCATCATGGGCTTTCTCTCAAAGATCTCTATCACTGTTGCTTCGTTGCCGGTCCAACATTCTGAGCCCAGGTGATGAAGGTCTCTCTCGATTGGTTTTGTGGGCTAAGTGCGCCGGTGGCATATGCCCTCTTGCGTGGAATGCTGAAATGAAACGCTGGAACGTTCATGTACCGCAATGCGCTGATGGTCATGGAAATCTGCACCAAAGATTCCGTAATCTTGACCGATACCGATTGACCCACATAGCCATAAGGGACACTGTAATAGTGGCGGTTCACCTCATGTGATAATCAAAACTCACTTTCGCAGTTTTAAATTCGCCAAACTCAACGCATGGCTGGGCAAGGACCTCAGTTCCGGTGGTCCACTTGCTCAAATAATCTCGACGGGATAGACCATAGGATTCATGGTCCGATGGTGAGTTTCTCGAGTCCCGCTGCTATCGCTTCATTCAGTTGCTTGAAACTGGTAAGGTCTGATCTCTCAATGGCGCTAGGATATGACGCTCCACTTGCTGTACCGCATTCTCCACTTTGGGTTATCCCGAGGGCATTTGGGGCGAGCGGGCAGAATAATCACGTTGTAGTGTTCCGCAAGTCCTGATAACTCCGATTGATACCGGGCTCATAACGACACGGATCTGTGACTCCTGACTTGAGGTTGTCTGGAACGATAGCGACCGGCACCCCACCAAAGAAGGCCAAGGCCCGTTGATGAGATCCGAGCCAGTTCTGATGGTTTGGCTTTCGGTCGCCTCTGCATAGGTGTAGTTACTCGCTCCACAGCAGGCTACAAATACTTGAGCTTGAGTCACCTCACCGGTTTGGGATGGACCACCGGCACCGTCATACCGCAGTAGTCCACAAAATCTTTTCCGCTCCCTTGTGAATCTGGCGCATGGATAGCGAGTGCTGCTTTTCCACTGACGGTATCGACGGCAAAGCCACTATAGCTACAGTTCCAGTCTCCTCTCTCTTTACCCTCCATCCACAGTAGGCCCAGGGTGACCCCTTTGCGTTGCATCTCTCGATGCACATATTCGAAGTCAATCGCTGGCTTCTTACGGAGGACTGACGCTGACCTTTCCCAGCAAATGCTGGATATCACTATCACTCAGTTGGCTTAACTGGTCATAACTGAGAGATTGACCCTGGGCACGGCGCAGATAGTCCCGGACACTGGTACGGGAGATGAAGCAGCTACGAGCGATCTCCGATTATTGTGGCCGAGTTCATGTAAACGGATAATTTCGCGAAATTTACTCATCGACAGGGTTGCTCCTTGACGTTTATAGGCCATTGCCATCTCCATTCCTCTGGCTAATGCACAGAAGTTAGAGGTGGCCTGGCTAGGGATAATGACCTGTCGAAATGATGGTTAAGGGGTGGAGAAGTTAACTGCCACTATCCGGCGAAGTTGTTGCCACAGGGTGGAGAGTTTATTGCCACTTGACTGGCGAAGATAACTTCCATAGGGGTGAGAAGTTACTGCCATTCGACCGGAGAAGTCAACCTCCACAGGGTGGAGAAGTTGGTGAGAATATGCAGACTCATCAATACCGCATCCATTAGCTCAAATAACGCGTCTTTACTGGCGCCAAGCAGCTATACAGAGTTTGGCGGAATTGACGCAGATGGTCGAAAATCATAAGGGCAATGAGTGTGATGATCATTGACCTTAAAGCAGTCGGTGTACTTCATTGACTGCTTTTCTCGTTGCTTTAGTCCAAACTCAAGTAATTAGGTCCTGGAGTCTGGCAAATTTCATCAAAGTTCAGCCTCCTTTCATTACCGCCAGAACAGGCGGTAACCTACTCTGAAGTGTGTGCCTCAGAGCAGTAACTCGAATTCAGCTAATGTTTCTCAAGCCATTAGGCTGCAATCCGAGTTGGTAGAATGAAGCGCTTCACGACTCCTTGCGTATTGCCATCCGTGATGGCCTGCTCACAAGCAGCCATTAAGACCGCTTGAGCCTGTTGCTGTCGGTGATGTTCAATCACTTGGGCAATTGAAATGAATGGATCATCCCTCTGTTGAGAACAGCGCAGTTGAGCATACAAAAATGCAACGCTAAATGCACCAAAGAGTACCACTTGTGAATCGCTTCATAGTGTTGGACGCGAAACTCCCCCAATCCCAAACATTGCTTGAGATACCAATAATCTGTTTCAATGGACCAGCGCTTTGAGTAGCGTTTCAGTATTTGGCCGCAGACAATGAGGTGTCTGTGCACAGGTAATACTTCGGGTGAGAATCCCGAGGGTGCCGCTTGGAGATGACCACACAGACGTCAAAAGGCACCTCATTTAATCGGCCCGTAATCGAGCGCGTTAGGTAGGTGTGCTTTGAGCCTGTCACTGTTTTTAACTCAACTGAGTCGTAGTGTTTGTGCTTGAGGTCTTTGTTCCATTGACTCAGACGCTTGCCATCAAGAATGCGATTGGATTTGATAGCGCCCAAACAAAACCATCGCTTGCCTTGCCGCCGAACAAACTTGAGTAGTTTGGCGGAGGCATACCAGCTATCGAATAAAACGTACACCCGCCATTCTTTGGGTAATAGAGGCTGGAGCTGCTGAAGCATCTCCCGGACCAGTTGATACTTGGTTTGGAAGCGCAATCGCTCCTCCTTGGCACGTCCCCGGTTCAAGTTGCGAACCGTTTTTGCCCGTAAATAGAGCCGATAGGCGAAGGGAACACTGTGGTTGCCAATTTGAACCCGACAACTCACATGCACCATCCCTTTCTTGTACTTGGGAGTATTGCGACCACTGGCATTGTGGTCATGCTGCCAATCCACCCCTTCCAAGGCATGGGTATCCTTATCTTTGCTACTGGTCGAGTCATCAATACTCACATACACCACAGGAGAACTTCCTCCTCGCTGCACGCGCTCTATGACATCGGCCAGGTTGATTTCCCCAAGGCGTTTGTCGAGAGATTGCTCAGACCAGGTACTCACTCGTAAAAGTCAGCCACTGCACTGGCATCTGGAGCATCAACCCACTGAGCATACAAGTGGCTAAGGGTTTGCGGCCATTGCCCACAATCAATCCTTCAACAATACGCAGCACATGCTGCTGTTGAGGTTTAGATAACGGGATGCTCAAGTGTGAGAGGTACTGTTTTAGAGCCTGGTCTGGATGGATGATGCTTTTAGAATGACTACACCTTTGGGCAAACACGATGGTTAATGGCCTGAATTTACTACGGTGTGGTCTTTGATGGCCAATCAAGCAGTTTTGCCAGACTCCAGGAGATATAGATTTCGGTGCGTGGCCTTGAAAATTGAACTGAAAAAAATCAAGCAATTCTGAAAACTAACGGGAATCCGATACTAACTATCTCAGTGAACATGCTAACCGATCCCAATTATTCTCTCTGAGAGTAGAGGTAAACTTTACAGTGACTCAGGATTTTGCTGAATGACTATTTGCGAGTAACTCAATTAGAGTAATTAATTGAGAATATTCACACGAGTTCTCCACAGTTTACTCACAATATTTCTAAAGTTCTCCACAGCCTAAAGGAGGTTTTCCACAGGTAAGAACGGGAGATTAAGGACTTCAGCTTTTTCTGGGGAATACTCAAAGAAGGAATTCTAGCTCGATCCTACGGTGTGTCTAGCTTTGAGTCTAGTCAATGATTTTCAAGAAAGTGATTGACAATCGCTCTAGTTGATCGCAAGATAGGACACCCAGCCTTAAGTGCATGCGCTCAATATTGAGCAAACTATAGGGTCGAAGAAAGTTGTTCGACACTGACTGGTTTGATCAAAGAGGGCGTCAATTTCATACTTATTTTTTTTGTACAGAGACCATCACTACCGACCTCACTGTTGTTCAAGGATGACCGAATTTATGTCTACGACGATTAGCATTCTGGCTGATATCCCTGAAGAGCTACATGATGCCTTGAAAGGTTATTTAGATACTCATCCTGACTGGGATCAAGATCGGGTTTTCTCAGCGGCGCTATCCTTATTTCTCATGCAGTATGGAAAAACAGATCGTCGCACAACTCGTGTTTACTTAGATAGTCTCTTCAAAAGAGAACTGCCACCGCCTGCTGAGGATCTTGGCCGAACAGTGTCACAACCAATCAGCTTCCTTGACTGCTTTAAAGAGTTCAACTTCATTTAGGTAAAAGTCAAACAGAACAGGGACTCCTTCTTCATCAAGACATAGCTTGGCTGATTCTGGGTTATAGAGATAGACAATCAGTTCTTTGACCGCAGGTTTAGCGTTAGATGAGGATTGGCTGTGGCTTGGGATTCAGCTTTGACTCTGGCAGCAATGATGCCATGAGTATAGACTTCAATGCTGTCTGTTTGAATTTGGTGGGGCTGTCTCAGTTTGACAATATCACCACGTCTCATCATCGATTCTCCCTGCTACTACTAGGGTGATCATAGTCTTGTGGCAGGTTTAGTCGCATAAGATATTGTTTCTTGATCAGGGACAATCATCAGCCTCAACCCCAAGCCCAACCCCCAGACCACCCCAGACCAACCCAAGCCCGCCCTCCCTCCCCAAACTGGTTAGTAGGACAGCATTTCCTAAGAAAACACCGGAAGGCACCCGACCACCCAAGCAAGAGCCAAGGCATGGGGAGCTGGGAGGAATACGTCGGAGTGTTAGGCGATCTCACTGGACAGCCAAACCTGAGTTTACTCCTAAGACAAAATCCTCAGAAATTTCCCAGACTAGTCAACCGAGAACCCCCAGAATATCGGCAGAGCTGGAGAGGCGATTCAGGAATCTGAAGTTGAAACAGAAGAATCTGGTGGAGCAAGCCAGGACGCGAGGGGAGCTGGAGTATCTGGCTGTTTCCAAGAATGGGGCTGGACGTTACTGGATTACCGTGGCGGGAACGGGGAAACCTTTCGTGTGCATATTCTCACCAACTTCGCCACCCCTTTGGAGGGTAACCTCGCCGGTCGAATGGCAGTAACTTCGCCACCCCTTTGGAAGTTATCTTCTCCAGTCAAATGGCAATAAACTTCGCCACCCCTTAACCATCATTTCGACAGGTCATTACTTCTAACCAGGCCATCCTCTAAACTTCTGTGCCATAGCCAGAGGAATGGAGACAGCAATGGCCTATAAACGCCAAGGAGCAACCCTGTCGATGAGTAAATTTAGAGAAATTATTCGCTTACATGAACTCGGTCACAATAAATCTGAGATCGCCCGTAGCTGCTTAATGTCCCGTTCCACTGTTCGAGACTATCTGCATCGTGCCCAGCGTCAATCCCTCAGTTATGACCAGTTAAGCCAACTGAGTGATAGTGATGTCCAGCATCTGCTGGGAAAGGGCAACGTCAGTCTTCCCGCAAGAAACCTGCAATTGATTTCGAGTATGTGCATCGAGAGATGCAACGCAAAGGGGTCACCCTCGGCCTACTGTGGATGGAGGGTAAAGAGGAGGAGACTGGAACTGTAGCTATAGTGGCTTTTGTCGTCGATACCGCCAGTGGAAAAAACAGCATTCGCTGTCCATGCGCCAGACCCACAAGGAGCGGAAAAATCTTTGTGGACTACTGCGGGATGACCGTTCCGGTGGTCCATCCCAAAACTGGTGAGGTGACTCAAGCTCAAGTATTTGTGGCCTGCTGTGGCGCCAGCAACTACACCTATGCAGAAGCGACCGAAAGCCAAATCATTAAGAACTGGCTCGGATCTCATCAACGGGCCTTGGCCTTCTTTGGTGGAGTGCCGGTCGCTATCGTCCCAGACAACCTCAAATCAGGCGTCACAGATCCGTGTCGTTATGAACCGGGTATCAATCGGAGTTATCAGGACTTTGCGGAACACTACAACGTGAT
Source organism: Acaryochloris sp. CCMEE 5410 (assembly GCF_000238775.2). Taxonomy (NCBI): domain Bacteria; kingdom Bacillati; phylum Cyanobacteriota; class Cyanophyceae; order Acaryochloridales; family Acaryochloridaceae; genus Acaryochloris; species Acaryochloris sp. CCMEE 5410. Next base: position 25,508 of record NZ_AFEJ02000012.1, read on the forward strand.
CATCTTGCCCGCTCGCCCCAAATGCCCTCGGATAACCCAAAGTGGAGAATGCGGTGCAGCAAGTGGAACGTCATATTCTCGCACCCTTGAGAGACCAGACCTTTACCAGTTTCAAGCAACTGAATGAAGCGATTGCATCAGGGTTGGAGAAACTCAACCATCGGACCATGAAATCCTATGGTCTATCCCGTCGAGAATTATTTGAGCAAGTGGACCAACCAGAACTCAGACCCTTGCCCAGCCATGGGTTTGAGTTTGGCGAATTTAAACCGCGAAAGTGAGTTTTGATTACCACATTGAGGTGAACCGCCACTATTACAGTGTCCCTTATGGCTATGTGGGTCAATCAGTATCGGTCAAGATCACGGAATCCTTAGTACAGATTTTCCATGACCATCAGCGCATCGCAGTGCATGAACGTTCCAGCGTCTCAGATGTCAATTACGTAGGCCAAAATTTTTAGTTTTACCTGCTACTTTTGATTATGGTTGCGGGTCGATTTGAGTCTTGGCAATACCATCTTGAGATCTAGAAATGGTGATCTTTTCCGCAGGTGATCGCGCCAGTGAGCAAATGACAATATCAATAAAGCCACCCTAAATAGAGCTCTTACAAGTAGAAGCTCTATTTAGGGTGGGGTACAGGGGTTTTATTCTAGCTAGGGATCAGCTGGCAGCCTTTGAGACTTGGCTGTGTGTTTGGCAGCTTCTTGCTTACGAAACTTTCTGCTTGCATCTCGAAAATGGTGGCGTGGTGAATTAAGCGATCAATGGCAGCCACGGTCATCATTGAGTTAGGAAGATTTTGTCCCATTGACTGAAAGGTTGATTGGCCGTGATGAGTAGGCTCTTTCGCTCATACCGGTGAGCAATCAACTCAAACAGGACCGAGGTTTCAACATCGGACTTTTGGACATAACCGAGATCATCAATGATAAGTAGATCATAGCGGTCAAGTTTGGACAAGAGACTCTGCAATTCCAATTGAAGTTTGGCCAGCTGTAGTTGTTGCACCAGGGTTGTGGCTGTGACAAATTTTACTCGCTTACCCAACTCAATAATAGAAGCTCCTAATGCAGAGCTGACGTGTGTTTTCCCTGTTCCGCTCGGCCCAAAATTAGAATGTTGCTGCCGGACTCTAGCCAGTGAGTCGTTTGGGCAAACTCCATGAGAGCAGCTGGATTAAGGGTGGGAACATGGGCAAACTCAAAATTGGTCCAGGACTTTCCGTAGGGCAGCTGCGCTTCGGTTAGAGCGCGTGAAATCCGATTCTGCTCCCGACGGCTGGCTTCGCCTTGAGCTAAAGCCAACAGAAACTGGGCGTAGGACCAGTTCTCCTGAGTCGCTTGATGCTCGATGCTCTGCCACTCGTCGAGGAAATGCCTCAACCGCAACTGTTTTAGGGTTGTCATCAGCAACTGGTATGGGTTGTCCGGGTCTGCTGTGGAGGAGTTGATCATAGTCAGATAAATCGTGCTGTTGTGAGGTGACGTCAGGATATTGCTCAGTCGAGAGCTTGAATTCAAAGGCTTGTTTTAATCTGCTCAAGGTCAGGGTGGACTGGTCCAGTTGAGTTTGTAGGTAGTCGGCCACCTGGGATTCTTGATCTTGGGTCGCGGCGATGTAGAGGGCTTCGGTGATTAATCGTGCCGCCTGGTCCCGCTCAAAATTAGCTTTGAGTGATTCCCACAGCTGATGCCACTGAAGATTGGGCAGTAGCTCTGATTGCCATTGGCAGTAGAGAAATGCGTTTGGCTTTCTCCTGAGACTTTCTGCCACATGCTTGTAATCGATGCTGCGAGCGCGTCTCTTCTTCCCAGAGCCATGGACATGGACCCGCGCCAATTCCATACGGGAGTGGTTCCTAAGAAGCCAACGATGCGGTCATGGTATAGATGCAGTTTTAAGCGGTGGCCAATCAAACGAGAGGGAACAGTGTATAGGACACAGCGGACGGCAATCGTGCTATTGCAGCTGACTTTGGCACTGCGCACTCATAATCAGGAGTGCGATATCTGGGCAAAGGTTGTAATGTCGGCAGCTCCAGTGCAAACTTTTTTGGCACTTGGCATTGAGCTTGGCGATGACTTGCTCGATGAACTGCTGATAGGCTGCTACGGATGCAAAGTCAAAGCTGCCTCGACGATACAGGGCTTGGCATAATCGTCGCTTGAATAGCCATGGGAACCCTCTATGCCCCCATTTCATGAGAGACGCCCAGGTTGTTGCGGTAGGCTCCATCCGGTAATGGTCACACAGGGTCGAATACAACTGAGTCAGCTGGGGTTACGACCGCCGGTATTGCGATAGGCCGCACTCAGACTATCGGTACGGGTGGTCTTAGGCACACCACCACAGGCAGATAAGGCATTTTGTAGTCCTTGAGATAAGCCGATAAACTCTCTCCCCTTGAATCACCTGCACGTACTGCCAGCCGCTATAACTCAGTCGATAGTGATACAAGATATGGTGAAAGGCTTCACCCTGAACCGTCACACTGAACCTTTGAGCTGAGTGAAGTCTGACTGTCCCATCTCCCCAGGATGATGTTGAATTTTGAACATCACTTCTTTGGGCTTGCCATGAGCTGCCTCCATTTAGCGGTTCGGCGTTGCACGGTTCTGATCTTGTCATCATATTGCCCAGGATGGTTCTCTGTAAGGTCTCAAATAGAGTAGTCGCTTCTAATCGAGGCTCACGCTCTAACATCGGCTCAAGTTCTAATTCCCATAATCCATCCAGCGGATCTTCACGGGTTTTCCAGTCATGAGGGCGGCCGCGCTGGGGGCGATGAGTACCACTATCAATGCGGTGGGCTGTGCGGGTAGAAATGCCGGCTTAGCAGCTGCTGTTTCTTGAGAAGAGCCGATTGTTTTGTCTGCATATAAAGATGAACCTGTTGAGGTTTAATAGGAGCTGGCACTAGAGGTTCCTAATTGCGTAGGAGTACAAACCCTAGTGTCTTTCCTGTATTGGGGATATAAAAAATCGAAGTGACTGATGCTCTCTCTGCAGATGTGATCTCTGGATTGAACTAGATTCTGATTCCTAGAGAAGACTATGCAATGACAACCTCTGTCTACGTAATTGGTCACTCAACTCAGCGTTTCATTTCACATTCCACGCAGAGGGCATATGCCACCGGCGCATTTGGCTCACAAAAACCAATCGAGAGAGACCTCATCGCCTGTGTTGGACCGGCAACGAAGCAACAAGTGATAGAGATCTTTGAGAAGAAAGCCCATGATGAACAAGCATTTCGAGCCTTAAAGGGGTGCAACATCTGAGAACAACCCATGGTGCTCAACGATTGGAAGCCGCCTGTAATCGGGCTAATGCTATGGGATGGTGGGCCAACGCTATCTCAAGTCTATGCTCCAACACAAATTGGATCCGACCCTTTACCGATGAAACCCCATTCATGCCAAAAGGGTCTGAATCAGCACGTAGGGGGAGAAAGTCATGCAAGCAATGATTGAACAGCTACAACAAATGAAACTCACCGGCGTACTCGAAGCTTGGCGAGAACAGCAGGCGATGCCCACCTATCATGATCTGTCTTTCGATGAACGACTGGCCTTGATGGTAGAGCGCGAATACATCCGGCGTCAGAATCAACGGATGCAACGCCGACTCAGGCAAGCTCGACTACCGGTGCACGCCACCTTAGATGCTGTAGATTTCGATGTCCCCAGAGGACTCCGTAAAATCCAGTTCCTTGAATTTGCTCAAGGTCATTGGCTCCAAGAAAATCTGTCATTGATCATCCTGGGACCAACGGGCGTTGGGAAGTCTTTCTTGGCGGCCGTATTGTCCCATCATTTGTGTAAGCAAGGCCATAGCGTGCGCTATATCAAAACCGCTGATCTGGTGCTGGAGTTGAAGTTGGCCAAAGGAGATGGGTCCTATCCAAAACTCCGAAAACAATTAGCTGCCTACGATCTACTGGTACTGGATGAATGGCTTAGAGATCCTCTATCTGTCTTTGAGGCTAGAGAAGTGCTCGATATCCTAGACGAGCGGTTTCGCAAAGCCTCCTGTTTATTTGCCACGCAAATGCCCCTAGAACAATGGCACTCACAAATTCAAGATCCCACTCTGGCTGATGCCATCCTGGGACCGGATTATCCATGATGCGATGAAGGTCTCGCTTCGAGGCGAATCCATGAGGAAATTGACTAGCAAACTGACCCAGAAGCCAGAAGGGGAAATGAGTATTGACCGTTCAGATGAGGAGAATACAACGAGAGAGACAACCCTAAATCGAACCCTAAAACGCAAAGGAGAAGAGGAATGAAAAAGGAGGGACAGATGGATGAATAGACCGGATGAGATCACGATCTTCCATTCGTGATATGTATGAATTCAGAGCTGATTTTTGCCTATGAATTGCAACCCATAATTCCATATCTACTGTCGAAATGGTTGGCCAATATTTTTTGGCTGGGGGTGGCGAAGTTACTGCCACTTAATCGGCGAAGTCGTGATTATGCTGCATCGTGAGGGAATCGTTTGCTACACCTGGATTTTGCTGGGAGTGCGCCGTCGAAATTGAAGAGAACTTTGAGATTGGGGAAGTGATTGAGCTGAGGCCACCGGAGACGATGGAGCGGATCGGGAGATGATCGGAGTGTGGTTGGAGAGGGAGCGGGTGAGTAGGGTTTGGGGTGAAGTCATGCAGCAAGGGAAGGTCACATAATTTTAAATAATTTCAGTAGTAATACTGTTGCGAAAAATTGGGCATAATAGTAAAGCGCAGAAATTTGACTCACTTATGATGCCATTCCATATTCCTTTGAATGTAGTGGGATATACAGTGTTCAGAGTGCTGCTGCGGTGACTGTACAGTTAGCAATTGCACATGGAATAGAGAAATAATTCAATTCCCAATTTGGGATTGAATACTCCTTTAGGTGCTGCGCCAAGAATTATGTGTGTTTCTTGGGTAAATTTTGCTGCTTTGCAACTAGAAGAACATCTAGTTTACAGAAAATGCTATCTAATTAGTAGTTACAAGAACCATGAACCAGATTCATATAAGAGATCGACTAAAGGTTGCCAAGCGAGAAGGCGCGCAGAACTTCAACATAAGACATCCCTCACTGATATCAGTAGCAATATTCTAGAAGCATCTTATAAAGCTCAATTAGATTTAGCAGTCAAAGGAGTTCTATTTGAGAGTCTTTATCCTCTTAGCCCTGAAGAAATAGTGGATCGGATGACTTGGTGGATGCCTGATAATAATTTCAGCAAGATGAATCAGGTGTTCGCTTCATTGCAACGTTTGATCACCCATAAATTCGTTTCGGCCACACGGGTTATTGACCAGGAAAAAGAAGTCACGAAGTATCTGCTGAACCTTCCTTATGAATATCTGCAAAAGGAACGAGCAGATAGAGTCAGGATAACGACTCAAATGAACTAAGCCTCTGACCTACAGGCTAAGTCCTCATTCACTCTCTCAAAACGGCTAGGGCTGTCTCCATGATGACGTCATATCGATAGGTGGTCATTAAATATTTCAATGAAGATTTTAGGGTAGGTTGGTCATGAGGGATCTCCTTTGCCAACTGCTCCAGCATATCTTCATCCAGCTTTATCGCGGCATCATGGAGTAGCTGTATCCAAGAGTGTGGCATCGGGGTTAACTGCTCTCTTGTCAGAGGTGTGGGCTGAGTTGAAGGCCTAGATGGATGGGAGACATCATAACGGTAGGTGATGTCTAAATGCTGAGCCATTTTGTCAAAGACTTGAGCGGCTTGGTAGGGTTTGCGCAGGTAGTTATCACAGCCTGCTTTGAGTGCCTTTACTTCATCAGCCTCAAGCGCTTGAGCTGTGATGGCAATAATCACGGGTGGGTTATCCTGGGCTTTGATCAATTGCGTGGCTTCTAGACCATTCAGCAAGGGTAATTGTAAATCCATCCAAATTAAATGGGGTTGCCAAGTTGGTTGATGTCCACTGCCTGCTGACATTCTCCGCTTCTTTGACCTCAAACCCTACCGCTTCAAGCATCATGACCAAAATCTCGCGGTTATCAGGATAGTCTTCTACGACCAAGATGCGATAGGGGGAGTATGCTCAGCCAGACCTAAGGCAGTCTTCTGGGACACTGAAGGCTCAAGTACAGGTTCACCCAATTCAACTGGAATATAAACGAGCTGTCGTGCCCTGACCTTCAATACTGTCTATGGCAATCTCGCCCTTCATCAGATCGACCAAGCTTTGGCAAATGGTTAGCCCCAATCCGATGCCACCGAACTGATCGCGAGTCAAGGGGTCTTGGCAAAAGAATTAAACAGATGGGCAGCATTTGTTGGGAATCCCTGGACCCGTATCTTGGATCGTGACCCTTAATTGGTGAGAGGAAATATCAGGACTAGGGGGATGCCATTGCACTTGGCAATCATCCTCCCTCGTTTGTAAACTTGATGGCATTACCGAGTAAGTTGATGAGAATTTGCCTAAGTTTTTTGGCATCGGTTCTCACATATTGGGAATATCAGGAGCCAGGTGGATGTGGAATTGGATGTGCTTGGAGTCAGCCTGTAGGAAAATAAGTCTTCTATCCCTCCAAAAGATCGTGAAGATTCACATCTTTAGATTCATAGGTCAGGGTGCCTGCCTCATTTTGGAGAGGGTAATGACTTCATTGACCAGGGAGAGCAAATGTTCACTACTCCGATAAATGGTATTGAGGCTAGATTGTTGCTCTGGAGTGTGGCGGTCTCGGAGCAGGAGTTGACTGAAGCCCATAATGCCATTAAGGGAGTACGAAATGCATGGCTCATATTGGCGATAAATCGGCTTTTGGCTTGATTTGCAATTTAGCGACTTCATTGGCTGATT
>NZ_AFEJ02000013.1 GCF_000238775.2 Acaryochloris sp. CCMEE 5410
AAGCTATAGCCTGTAATAATCTCCATCAAGTCCCATAAACGTTCATGAGTCGGTGACATCCTAACTACTGATGAATGGAGCACACCCTATTTGGGTATCATCACGGTTGGAAGAAAAACACGAAAGCATTCAGCTTGCATTGATTCAAGACTTGTTATGGTCACACCAGCAAGTAATGTCAGCCAGCCTCTTCTAGAGAATTTCAACGTTGATACTCCAACAATTCAGCCATGAATACTTTACTGAGATTAAGAGAATGGGTCATTCCAGGGACGATCAGTCTTCTACTGTTAATAGGCTGCTCAAACAAGACAACCCAACTTGAAAGCTCTGGTGATGCCGAAATGGATCAGACGGCAGCGTTTTCTCTATCCATTATTGAGAAGTTAGAAGATCGTCCTACCCTCGAAACCCCTTCCGAGATTGTGAACTATATGACTTCCACCGCTGGTACCGCAGAGCTAACGCCCCCCAGCGAAGAATACGAGCCCGACGCTGCCTCTCAGTATAAAGGACCTCGACCTGCTCAAACGGTCTGGGTTCAATCAGCCCAGCAACCTCGTAATGATTTTTTTCAGAAACATCTTATTCTATCTGCAGATGATTCAGCCGGTGTGATTGTTGCAAATGCCTATCGCAAGGATGGCAATGAGCCATTCTTTACATGGAAATGGCCTGTTAATGATTAAGGTTCCATATCGATGGTTCGCTGATCGAAATCGGAGGGGTTAAGGCATAGCCAAAGACGAAGAATTCTCATATTCTTTCTTTTAAAGCTAGGTCTATGCTGACAACACCAAATATTATGCAAACCTAAACGACCCACCTACTAATAGGAATGGGTTGTTTTCTTGATTAATATTCATAAATAGTCGCAAGGACGATATGACTTCACAATTCTCAGGAATTAGTGGAACTGCAAACCAGTATACATACTGCTATTATCTTTTGGCCTTCACTTTGAGTGATGATTGACATACCCCAGAATGTCTTACTGCAGTAAGGTAATTACTAATTTTTATAGAATCCTGGCATGAACGCATGGCACTTCAAATGCTAAATACTCTACAGTAAAAATAAGTTTTTATCTGTTTGAAGTTTAGCAAGAGGTCCTTTGATGTCTGATTCTTGCTTCTTAGAACCCCACCAAGATTTATATAGTATTTGCCTTCAACAACTACTTCCAATTGCGAGTGAACGAGTACAATCCGTTGACCTGGACTGGTGGAATATTGAAAGTTTTTTAGGCTTGGCTTTCCATATCTTGTTAAGTGAGACGGATTCTAAACTTCGGTCCCAAGTCGCTCAAATAATACCGCTGTTTGGTGCTAAGGCAGTCCCCAACTTAGTCTTCATAGAGCAAGAACACGTCCTGGATGCTGATTTGAAATCTTTGGTCAATTTGACCTTCAGTAAAATTGAGCCTCAGCAACAGGTTATGGGGCTGATTGATATGCTTAAAGCTTGTGAAGATCAGAGCCTTGACTACCTCATCGCCCAAAAATTATGGGAGATAGGAGCTGTAGCAACTGAGGCAGTGGCAACCTTACTAGCAGATCCAGATGAACAAGAGCTTGCCCTAAGACTTTTAGCGCAGTTCCAGCAATTCCATCATCAGCAAGTGGCTAATCTGGAAGCTCTGTTTGAGCACAGCCCAAATTTTGATCCCCCCGGTTCATACGGTGCAATCAAACAAAAAGCAGAAACGCTACTTAAAGCAGCAATGCAAGCGGAGAGTGCGGCTCCTAGGCAGGCTGTGGCACTCTATACGGAAGCACTTCAATTGTGCTCTGACCATGCACAGGCTTATGGGAGTCGAGGTTTGCTACGGGCCATCTTAGGAGACCCACAAGGAGCAATGGCTGATTTCCAGGCCGCTGCGGAGTTATTTCGAGAACAAGGTAAAACGGCGAATGCAGAAATTGCTCTTGGGTATTGTAAAGCAATGGCTCGTCAGTTGCCCCACTTAGATTAAGTCTATCGTTGTACGCAAATCGATTTTAGACTGAAGGGCAGCGGTATAGTGCGATATTGGCTATGGGTAATCCAATTCTGATCTAAATGGTCATTTTCTTGAAATTATTGAGAGATTTTATCCCAGTTCAGTAGAATCCAAAGGATATTTTGATTAAAACCCAAGCTCTCATTACTCTAACTAAATGATTCAACCTCATGTTTTAATCGGCTGACTTTCTGTTGTTCGAGGCTCGCTATTCTCCAAGGCAACCACAAGTTCCTGAATATTGATGGGTTTGGTCACGTAGTCATCCATGCCAACATCCAGGCATTTTTCGCGATCCCCCTGCATGGCATTGGCGGTCATCGCAATAATCCTGGGTCGTTCTTCCGACATTACCGATTGGTAAATATGGGTTGTTGCCGTCAGCCCGTCCATTTCCGGCATATTCACATCCATCAGAATGACGTCATAGGATTGGCGCTTAAGGGCTTGCAGAACTTCCAAACCATTGCCCACGACATCAGGGCGATAGCCCATTTTGGCCAAAATCAACACAGCCAGTTTCTGGTTGACGGGGTTGTCTTCCGCCAGCAAAATCTTCAAGGGATGGCGATCCGCCATTTCTGTATCCAGTTGGGGAGCAGTAGAGCTTTGAGTTTTGACCTCATTCCCCGTCAAGGATTTGACCAGCGCATTATAGAGCTGGGATTGCTTAATCGGCTTATTGAGCCAGGCTGAAAACAGACTCTTGTGATGGGCTAAATCAGGAGCCTGACCAATGGAGGTCAACATTACCATTGGGAAGTTTGCCCCCCGAGGATGACTGCGAATTTTCTGAGCCAAGGTGAGGCCATCCATTTCAGGCATTTGCATATCCAGAATCGCGATATCAAAAGGACCCGCATGTTCCAACAGCCCTAAAGCCTCGTAACCAGACGCAGCTACCTGAGGTTTCATTTTCCAAGATTCCGTTTGCAGGGTGAGAACCCGCTGATTGGTGTCATTATCATCCACAACCAGCACCCGCTTGTCCTTCAAGGTAACAGCAGGTAGTGATTGAGCCACCACCGTTGTATCTTCCGTCTCTTCGGCTTGAATCGTAAAGGCAAAGGTGGAGCCTTGCCCTTCTTCACTTTCGACCCAAATCCGACCACCCATCAGTTCACTTAAACGCTTACAGATTGCTAGCCCCAACCCTGTTCCACCAAATTTACGGGTGGTCGATGAGTCCACCTGGCTAAAGGATTTGAATAGACGATTCTGGCGTTCAGCAGGAATCCCCATACCCGTATCTCTGACGGCAAAACTGAGTTCATACAAAGGAGTATCCGCTGCAAAGGGCTCAGCCGAAACGTTAACCACAACTTCCCCAGATTGGGTGAACTTGATGGCATTGCCCAACAGGTTGACGAGAATCTGGCGAAGGCGGGTCACATCTCCCAAAATCGCCTGGGGAACATCGGGTTCAACCACCCCTGCCAACTCAATCTCCTTGGGACCCACCCGAGAGGCCACCAGCTCTAAGGCATCTTCCACACAAACCCGGACATTAAATGCCTGTTTTTCCAGATCCAGCTTACCGGCTTCAATTTTGGAGTAATCCAGAATGTCATTAATAAGCGTGAGGAGACTATCCCCACTTTTACGAATCGTTTCTGTATATTCTTGCTGTTGAGGCGTTAACTCTGTATCCAGGAGCAAGCCAGTCATGCCAATCACGCCATTCATTGGTGTGCGAATTTCGTGACTCATCATCGCCAAGAAGTCGTCTTTTGCTCGGGCGGCGGCAGCAGCAGCAGCATGCTTTTCTTGAATAATGCGATCACCTCGATAGACAATTGCAAACAGAACTCCATACAACAACCCAAGCACCCCACTGGTTCCCCACAAAATATTGCGCTGGGTGGTTTCCACTCGTTCCAGCAACGGGGTGACATCGGTATACATCTCAAATACCCCTTCAATGGAGCCGTCTGGGCCATCGGGACGCAGAGGTAGATAGCTCGACAGAAGATTGCGATCCTTCATCTGGCCCTTCATGCCTGTAAAGGTGTCTTTATGGTTGAGGAACGAGCGAGATTGCCCCTGAATGGCTGCTTGAAATCCCTTCGTCTTGCGCTTGTCTTGGCCAATTTGCTTGGCACTGGTGGAAAAAACGGTTCGCCCCTGCGGATCAAAGACCTTGACTTTCAACACTGGGAGTCCTTCTGCCCAGGATTCGACATCGTTCGTTAACTTCAGGGTTTGGGGATGAGATTTTAACTGTTTTGCACTCAGGGATTGGGTATTACTGAGGAAGGCCCCATGGGTCTTCCAGAGGGTATTGGCAAAGGATTGAGTCAGGGCAATATTTTTGTCCTCAGTGACTTTGACTAAGCTCTGGACGGCACGATCTCGCGTGTATTGATTCAGGGCGACAATGGCCACCACAAACGCCACAAAGCTGGTGATGGAATAGTATCGCAGTAGCCTAAACACTTAAAATACTCCGGGGTAAAATTTGACCGCTGGTTGATAAGGGGAGATACGACCCACATCACCCATTAACTAATGTCCGTAGAGTACCCATTTATATGAACTAATAATCTGAATAGGTTCCCAATCATTTATATCTATCTCTAGGAAATATTTAAGTTAAAAATATTTCAAGAAGAGGATAATTTTTGGAGATCAGAATAATGGTTATTAGTCAAATTTCTGCTGTATATATTGGATAAACCTCCAGAAGGCCCAATCCAGAATTTTGGGGAATGAGAGGCTCCACGTTGACGAAGTGGGCATACTGGTCGATGAGGCAAACAGCATCAACTTGCCTGGGTTACCAAGAAACAGCACACTCTGCAGATATTATTTATCTTGATCTGGCCTATGTTTACCCTCATGTCCAAGAATTCCAGCTGTGGTTGTATAGAGTTCAATGGCTATGGGGTGTGACGGTTGTCTGAATTCGTCTAGGCTGAACTTTCAGTTCACAATGGCCTTTCAGCCCATCGTTAATCTTGCAGATGGTAATATTTTTGCGCAAGAAGCGCTGGTTCGAGGCATGAATAATGAATCAGCGATCAGTATTTTGGAGCAAGTAACGGATGAGAACCTATATCGCTTTGATCAAGCTTGTCGGGTCCAGGCGATTCAGCTTGCCGCAGAGTTAGACATTCAATCGATATTGAGTATCAACTTTTTGCCCAATGCAGTGTATCATCCAGAATTTTGTCTTCATACAACACTTGAAACGGCTGAACAATGTAATTTCCCCATTAGCCGAATTCTATTTGAGCTAACGGAAGTTGAAAAGGTTATAGATTATGCCCATGTTCAATCCATCATTAAGCACTATCAAAAGTTGGGGTTTAGAACCGCGTTGGATGACTTTGGAGCGGGTTATTCTGGGTTTAACTTTCTGGCTGATTTCCGACCTGACTTTATCAAGATAGACATGGCTTTGATTCGGAATATCGATAAAGACAAAGCGCGGCAGGCCATTGTTCGAGGGATTGTGCAAGTCTGTCGAGATTTAGCCATTGAACCGATCGCAGAAGGCATTGAAACAGGTTTGGAATTAGACGTTCTTAGGGAGTTAGGTCTCCAATTATTTCAGGGCTATTACTTTGCGAAGCCTAGCTTCAGATCTGTGATTACCGACTTAAGCCTTGCCCGCAGCTAGCGGGTAGTCAGGTGAAATTATCACTGATGACGATTTATTCCTCTCATTTACGGTTATGTCAAAGTTTCCACGTTTTTGATTAATCTTCATTTACTGATGGAGAAGGTCACTTCGAACTAAGCTGTTTAAGCATATTCTGCGTTGTTTTCCATCGCGTCTTCAGAATCTCTTGCGCTTGGATAAGCTGTTTTTCAGGAGTGGGAACAGAGGTTATGCCATAGCGCTGGGTAAACGTTTTGATAATTTGAGTCACCATCCAATCCGTGATGTTTCGTCGATCTCCCATCCACACTAAGTTGGGGTCAGAGATCATGGCTGCTTCGTAACTGGGGAAATAATCCACACCATCGACCTCACTCGATAAAGTTCCTGCCGCTGAGCGTAATGTAGATTTCGACATCATGTTCGCGACAATTACATCCTGATCTGTATAGGTACGTTCCAACGCTACAGGGGAAATAGTAATCACCACTTTGACGCTTGGCTGACCATACCGCTTGAGTAGTGTACAGATTGATTGCAAAACCGCTAGACATTCGGGATAGGCCAACAGTTTGAGTCCAAATCGTTCAGGTTCCTGTTTTCGCAGCCGAGGAGAGGGTGTCTCAGTGAGGGCCAGTCGAGTTTGCCGATCAAACCAAGTCTCAGTTAAGCCTAATGTCAGAATAACGAGGTCTGCATCAAAGGCACGGGCAAAATATTGCTTGAGTTTTTGTCGACGATTGTGCACCAATTCTATAGATCCAGATGGTGCCTGGTTACGTAGATAGAGATCGATATATTTCCCTCTGAGTTGTACAAATCCATCTTCAGGAAAGCTATAAACCCCCGCTGCCCACTCTAGCTCCTGATGAATGGATACTGGATTGTACTTATTAAGTAAGCCTAGGTTTAAATTGGTTTTGAGTTCCATCAAATCGCTCTCTGGCTCGGCACTGGTGACCTGTGCGCCTAAATTTAAGAGCGCTCGTTCGATATTTCGGGCAAAGCAGGAGCCAAGGGCAAAGATTTTGGCATCTGAAGGTATCTGGAATGAAGGCAACCATTCTGGTATCGTCACCCCTTGAGAAATGCGATCACAGGCAGATCCACTCCCCTATTCCATTGACGAGCTGGAGTTGATAAACCTGACTTTTTAACGTGAGTCATTCGTTTTGAATGATTAACCATATAAAAGCAGTTAATAGTGTGTGACGATAAAGGCAGACAACGAGAGGCGAGCATTTTTTGCCACCTCTCGTTGCTGGTTCAACTCTGTCTTAGGGAATCAGTATATGGCACAACTAGCCCTTGACTCAGACAGTGAAAGGTTCAAAGACTGAGCTGGTGACCGTATCCGCTTGTACTCCACTCAGAACAGCCAAGATTTCGTCTGTGGCTGATACAGAAATGAGAGTATCCGAAGCTTGTGCACCTACCCCTTGAGTGATGATCAACTGCTCAAAGGTAAGATCACCCACCAGCCCGAACACATCCTCATTCAGGACGAAGTCAGTAATGGTGTCGGTGCCGTCACCCGCAGCGAGGGCGAATAGATCTTCACCTGAGCCTCCCGTCAGTAGGTCATTTCCTCGACCACCCACAAGGATATCGCTGCCCTCATTTCCATTGAGCGTATCTAGACCACGACCTCCAAACAGATCGTCATCACCGAGTCCCCCTTCTAGGAGATCATTACCGCGTCCTCCAATAATATTGTCATCACCTAGGCCGCCAGTAATGGTGTCATCGCCTCGGCCACCATTGAAATCATCATCAGTGGGACCACCAGCAAGCAAGTCATTACCGCGACTACCCTGGCTATTCTCCATAGGTGAATCACCGTCACCATCATCACCCATGTCGCCTTCATCACCCTCATCAGATGGATCCATCTCTGGGGCTTCTAAGAAAGCGAGTTGTCCCCCTTGAACCAAGTTAGCCTCCTCAATGATGCCGTCTGTAAGACTATGGGCTTGAACATCAAAGATGAACAATTCGCCTGCTTCTTCACCAAACAGCTCAGACACATCGAGAATGCCAGAAGATTCCCAATCACCAATGTCGGTGGGATCGCTGTCCGTTTGCCCTGTTGGTACTGCCGAGCGATCCATTTGGGCGATACGAGTCAGTTCACCGGAGTCAGGATCTAACTTCCAGATGGAAGCTTCCTCTCCAGAGGTTAAGCCAAATTCACTGAAGCTGCGGTCTTCTTGGATATAGATATGGCCGTCATCACCCCAGTCAAGGTTATCTGGACTACGAAGACCAAAATCAGCGCCTTCAAATTGACCCCCACCTGCATCATCACCGTCGTAAATTGCATTGATTTCAGCGGTAGCTGGCAGGCCATCAGGACCAAACTCAGTATCAATGATGTAAGTTGTGCCCCAACTATCTGAGGGAAAGAGACTATCCCGGCCTGTCGAGGCCAATACAGCTTGAGTGCCATCTTCGGGATTCGTCGCTACATCCTCTGGACGAGAGAACTGGAAAGCTCCTGCTGCTTCAGCTAAGGCATCTTGTTGGGCCTGAGTCGCAAAGCCTTGGGCATCGTAGCCCATTTCATCTTGAATGTCGCCATCAGCATTGGTATCCACGGCTGTATCAGCTTGGTCAGGGTCATAGATATTAATTTCAACCCATGAACCAGCACGACTTTCAAAGGTACCGTTGAACTCTTCTGGTGTGAGTTCGCCACTATCCGCTGCCCAAACGTAAAGTTTGCCGCCGACTAGGCCATTCCGCTCTAATACACCTGCACCTTCACTGCTGTCTTTGGTGCCAACGTACAGGAGCAGCGGAGCCGCACCCCGATCATCACCGACGAGTAAAGCTACTTTATCAGTCGTTCCAGTGTCTAGCTCTGTGACGCTTTCCCAAGCTGCTCGTCCCAACCAGGGCAAAGCATGCAAGGTATTGGTGTCGGGGTCAAGGACGAATTCAGTCCCCCCATTGGCTTCTTCGCCCGTGAAGTAGAGCCCGTCGGTCAGGCCACGTCCCTCACCAAACTGTTCGGCTTCAATATATTGAGAGGAACAAAGACGATTGATGCCTTCGAATTCTAGGTCCGAAGCTTCATCCACGACTTCACCTTCCCGGTTGATGATGGTGTCGTAGGCTAAGCCCGTGTCTACAATGGTGCGAGTTTCTTTATCGATATCAAAGTAGCTGACTCTAGCCCCAATCAGTTCCGTGCCATTGGCTAGCTCATAAGCATAGCCTTGGGCACTTCGCAGTTCATGGTTGGCTAGGACACGGACGGTGTCGTCATCCAGTTCAAAGGCACCCAGACCATCTAGGATTCCTGGAGGCGTATAGTCGCCCACCGTTTCACCTACGGTGAATACAGGATCGACGGTGTATTCCTCAAGGCCAACCATCTGGGCTGGCTCCATAGTGTCAAAGTTGATTGGCTCAGGCTCTGGTTCTTCAGGGGCTTCTAAAAAGGGAAGCTGCCCACCTTGAACTAAATTGGCATCTTCAATAACCCCGTCTCGAAGACTATGGGCTTGAACATCAAAGACAAATAAATTGCCCGGATCTTCTCCAAATAACTCAGACACATCAAGAATGCCGGAAGATTCCCAATCGCCGATATCGGTGGGGTCGCCATCGGTTTGTCCGAGGGGCAGCGCCGAACGATCCATCTGGGCAATGCGAGTCAGTTCACCGGAGTCAGGATCCAACTTCCAGATGGAAGCTTCCTCTCCAGAAGTTAGGCCGAATTCGCTAAAGCTACGGTCTTCTTGGATATAAATGTGGCCGTCATCACCCCAATCCAAGTTGTCAGGGCTACGGAGACCAAAATCAGATCCTTCAAATTGACCGTTACCCGAATCATCACCGTCATAAATGGCTTTGACTTCAGCGGTTGCCGGAAGGCCATCCGTACCAAAGTCTGTGTCTACGATGTAGGTAGTGCCCCAACTGTCGGCAGGGAACAGACTATCCCGGCCCGTAGAAGCCAACACCGCTTGAGTGCCATCTTCGGGATTCGTCGCTACATCCTCTGGACGAGAGAACTGGAAAGCGCCAGCTTCTTCAGCTAAAGCATCTTGTTGGGCTTGAGTTGCAAATCCTAGGGCGTCATAGCCCATTTCATCTTGAATGTCACCGTCGGCATTGGAATCAACGGCTGTTCCAGCTTGATTAGGGTCATAGATATTGATTTCAACCCATGTGCCAGCACGACTTTCAAAGGTACCGTTGAACTCTTCTGGTGTGAGTTCGCCACTATCCGCTGCCCAAACGTAAAGTTTGCCGCCGACTAGGCCATTCCGCTCTAATACCCCCGCACCTTCACTGGTTTCTTTGGTGCCGACGTATAGGAGCAGGGGAGCAGCACCGCGATCATCACCGACGAGTAAAGCCACTTTGTCCGTGGTTCCAGTGTCTAGCTCCGTGACGCTTTCCCAAGCAGCCCGCCCCATCCAAGGGACGGCATGTAAGGTATTCGTCTCGGGGTCGAGGACAAATTCAGTCCCTCCGTTGGCTTCTTCGCCCGTGAAGTAAAGCGCGTCCTTCAGGCCACGACCTTCACCGAACTGTTCGGCTTCAATATATTGAGAGGAACACAGTCGATTGATGCCGTCAAACTCTAGGTCTGAGGCTTCATCTACCTCTTCACCTTCCCGGTTAATAACCGTGTCATAGGCTAAACCTGTCCCAACTAGAGTGCGAGTTTCTTTGTCGATATCAAAGTAGCTCACTCTAGCCCCAGTTAGTTCCGTGCCGTTTGCTAACTCATAGGCATAGCCTTGGGCACTTCGCAGTTCATGGTTAGCCAGGATACGGACGGTATCGTCATCCAATTCAAAAGCACCCAGACCATCTAGGATGCCAGGGGGCGTATAGCCACCATAGGTTTCACCAATGGTGAAGACAGGGTCTACGGTATAGTCTTCTAGACCCACCATTTGACTGGGTTCTACCGTGTCAAACTGAGTCCCGCTAAATCCAAATCGATCCAGACCAGCTAGACCCACGCGAGGATCGAGATCTAAGGACTCGTTTAGTTTGATTTGGATAATTTCATTGTTGTCAATGTCAGGTCCACGACCGACAGAGAAGGGATAGTTGTTATCATTGGCGACTACTAACGTGTCTTCATCAACAACCAGCACATCCTCAATGGTGACGAAGGGGAACTTGAAGGAATTATCTCCATCCCCGTTCAAGTCATTGGGGTCATCAATATTGAGCAGATCAACCAGTTCTTCCTTATAGACAAAACCGTTGGCGTCTACTTGAGATAAATCAACCTTGAAAATCTGCTTAAATGCTGCTTCATCTCCTTGATTGCCATCTCGCTCAATCACGAGATATTCATTCTGGTTAATGACGGTAAAGTCACCAATGGCATGACTCGGATCTTCTAGCTGATAGCGACCGACTAGACCTTCATACTGACCAGAGGCCACATCGAATTCATAAATTCTGAGGGAGCCCTCTGGATCGCCTTCGACGGTGCCCTCCAGCATAGGATAAAGGGTCATCCGATCGGGGCTGATGGCCATTCCTTCGAATCCGCGTGAGCGAAGTAGGTTAGAGACCTCATCTCCTGCCAACACATCAGGATTATCGGGTGAGCGTACCACGTCGGCCACGATTTGATCTCGAACTGCGTCTCCGGTCCCTGGAAAATCGGTGAAGAACCCATCTACCCCAATGTCAATCAGCTGCTTAATTTCCTCCTCAGGGGTTTGTGGAGTGCCATCGGCATTGAGGGTTAGAAACCGCTCTTCATTCCGCAGGGTATAGGGATGAACCTGTAATCCAGCGGCGTGGGCATCATCCACAAAAGAGGTCACTTTCCCGGTTAGCTGGGTGGTGATTTCAGCATTGCCGTCGCCATTCCCATCTACAGGGGTATCAAGGGCTTCTCGCAGTAAGAAATTATTTTTCCAAGGGCCAGCACCTTCGGCATATTTCTCGCTAATAATTTGGAGAATTTCAGGATTGTCTAAATCACTGTAAATGGTGTTTTCTGACAGCGCATTTTCTGCGGCATCTAAGAAGTCTTGCCCATAAATGGCTGCTAAGTCGTTGCCTTGCTCAACGTTGTAGCGAATATCGTAGGGCACAGAAAATCCAGAATCAGGACTGGCACTCGCAGTGGTATTGCCATAGAGCTGGACTAGGGGAATATCGCCTAACCCTTCTGCATCTAACATGCCTTGGAGTTCAATTAAGTTCTGAAACTCGAAGGACTGGATAAATAGACGGCTGGGATCCGTAAAGCCTGTTTCCTGGAGGGTCGCAATAAGTGGCTCTTCCAGGGACAGATCCTGTAAATCAAAGAAGGTGGGGTGCTTGGTTTCGGGATAAATGCCAACCACTGTTCCAGTGTTGGCTTCGACTTCCTGGACCAGCTCAATCACTTCTTTGAGGGTGGGAATCTCGAAAGCACCATTGAAATCCTGCGATCTAAAATCACGAGACTGCACGGCCCGTAGCATTTTGATCTCTTCTAAGGTGAAGTCTTCGGCGAAGTAGCCAGTGGTTTCTACCCCATCCAGTATTTTGGTCGACATCCGCTCAGGACCGAAAACATCGGCGATGTTGGTGGTGTCATCTAGCAGCGGCTCATGGCGAGCAATCAGGACACCATCTTTGGTGATCACCAAGTCAGGCTCAATAAAGTCAGCTCCTTGGGCGATGGCTGTGGCATAGGCCTCTAGTGTGTGCTCGGGCAAAATGCCGCTGGCACCCCGGTGTCCAATGACGATGGGATCTTGGCCGTTGAGGGTATTCAGTTCTAGCGGGTTGGGTGTAGCAGTGGGGGCTTCGATTAACTCACCATCGCTATTGAAGTGGAGGAGGTACGGTCCAAATTCTTCACCTACCCAAATGTCGCCATTGCCATCAATGACAAAGGACTCAATATCAAAATCTGACCCGGTGAGCTGGCGCTCAGAGGTGCTTTCATTCTGAATCTCAAAAGGAATGAGGTTGTTGGGATCAGAGAGTTGAATAAAGTCTTCGACCTCAACCGATCCATCGCCACCTTCTGAACCTGCAAAGCTGGGGTCAACTTTATAGAGTCGCAGTAAATAATCAGAGCTATTGGTTTTAGCGCCAAAGCCATTATCGGAAAGGAACCAAAAGCTGCCATCGCTATCTGCGAACTGGACACCACTAAAACCTTGGACGGGTTGACCATCAAAAGGACCGGTGCGACCATTGGCATCGATGGGGCCGCCATTACCATTGTCACCACCTGCAGGAGGACCATCCGCAAAGGTATCAGCGGGTAAAGAGGCAAAACCTTCTAGTTCAGGGGTGTCAACTGGAACTGAGAGGATCAGCTGACCGCCTTGAGCATAGCGGCCTTCGTAGAATTGGATATCACCATTCCCATCGTCATTCAAGCCAACATTGGTGCCATCAGGTAATTGTGCATCCCGAATGCTATGGGCTTGGACATCGAGTAAATAGGCCCCATCACCAACGTCCACAATTCCAGAGGATTCCCAATCCCCATAATTCGTGGCTTGGGTTGGATCTAGCTTAGCTGTATTGTTTTCAAGTAAAAATTGAACCTGATCATCGCCAACAACGCCTTCATTAGCTGCAATGTTATAGGACAGAACCCGACCATGACTTTGCTGGTCATTGAGAACATCTCGGCCAAAGGCAGTGCGATCTTCTTGAATGATGACGTTGCCCTGAGCATCAACCGTCATGTTGTCATAGCTGACTCCAGTATTTGGTCCACCGGACATCAGGAACTCAAAGGTCATATCTCCCGTAGGATCATCGGGATTCAAAATAAACCGGTGAAGTTTGCCATATGGGTTGTCAGCTTCCTCAGGTGTTGCCGCTTCCTCAGTTAGAGATCCATTTCTTTCAGAACGTCCAGTAGTGACGAAGTAGAAAGCACCGGGGTTGTTTGGATCTTCATGGATGTCTTCTGGACGGCGGAAGTTCGTGGAACGGTAAACTCCATTCTCATCTGTGGCGTTGACCCAATCGGAAAGGACACTTGGATCTTTATCCAAAGTGACATCATCTGGGACAAGGACCCACTTGCCGATCAGTTCTTCATTTTCCGGCATGTCCTCATAACTAAAGACGTTTCCCTGCGAGTCTTCAACCCTTAATACATAAAGGCTTTCTGTGACATCTGTGAAACCGTTGGGATCCTCAGCGGTTTGTTCACCCACGTACATGTAGATTTCACCATCACCGAAATCTTCCATGCCGATCAATACGGTTTTCCCTGAAGGGTTGCCAGCGCGATATTGAACGGGGGAATAGACCTGCTCTTTAGAGTAGGTACCTAATCCTTCAATGGCGATCGCAGTTCCATCGGGAGTAATGGCAAAACCTAAACCATCGCTAACTTCTTCACCTGTTAAATAGATGGGGATAGATGTGCCACTGTCATCCACAAAGCCCATAGAGGCAAGATAGGCCGAACAAAAACGAGATAAATTGTCATGGTCTCTTAAGTTGAGAACAGTGCCATCAGCCGTTTCATAGTTACCTGTCTCAATATTTAAAGAGTAGGTTTCGCCATCGATGACGACATCGTTAATCAAGTTACGCCCGCCGATGACATCCCAGTTCTCATCAAAGATGTAAAGCGAAACTCTCGCACCATTAATTTGGCCTATTTGGGTAGATGAAATATCAGTAGTGACTGAATCTCCTAGCTCATGGTTCACCCAGACATAATTCAAACCATCAATCTGGTTATACCCAATACCATCTGGTATACCAGCGAAGGCAAAGGTTACTGTCTCACTGGGAGTTAAATTTCCAAACTCTCCTTCTAGTAGAGGAACTTCATCTCCAACGGTTAATAGTGGAATATTTTGATACTTAGGACTTCCGGGTATGTTCTTGACATAAGAGGGTGATGCTGTTTTGCCATCAATGAGCTGCATAGATTAAACCTCACCAAGAAGGAATAAATTAATACGTAAAACGAAAATTCTGCTATGAAAGTTGAAATTCTCCTTTTAAAAGCATCTGCATAGTAGACATGCTTTGAACAAATTCCCCCAGGATAAAATTTCCATGAAAACTTTAAGAACCCAGGAAGAATGAGTTAAGAAATCAGTAAGATAAAATTAATTAAGAAATATTCTAAAATTGCATTTCACCAGCTTATATGCTTGGTTTTCTTATAAGGTAAGTCTGGTCATATTTTAAATTTGAGCGAATGAGTTATTAGCTGTAATTTCAACAGAAATACCTCACTCGCTTGAAACAAAGTTATAAATGAGAAGCCAGTACCTATTGGATAACAAGCCTTGTTTTGTCTAGGGATAGCGCATAAATTTGAATAAAGAAATATAAACCTGCTTATACAAGTAGGATATGATGTTCAATCTTTGTGATATTTTTTATATTGCTAATCAGTTAAACTGACTTAAAAACTCTTAGTTAGACTGACTAATTTAAGTGTTTTTTCTGTCAAGATTTTCCTGCACTGATATACGCATAAAGAACCTCAGAATTGAGCCATCAATAAATGGTGTATGGCAGGTCTATAAATAGACCTGCCTTTTTTAATTAAAGTCTTTGTCTATTGGATTGATATTTCATCGGCAACTGGAATAGAGCCAAACCGAACTAGCAAAATCTTGCAAACCTTCCAAGCCGTTTCTTCCCTCAATCAAATTGTCAACACCTTCAAAGCTGCTGGCCGTGTGACATAAAGCACTTACAGTCACTGGTAATTGGAAAACAAGCCAATGCTATCCATAAAAACTCTAGGCTATATACCCAAAACACTAAATGTCAAAGTAAAAAATTCATCCACAGGTCAGCCCATTAAAGCTCCAGGTCTTATGCCCCATTTCACTGCACCTCACTAAACCTTATATCCACAAGTGTTCTGAAAACAAAAAGCAATTATTAACTAAAGACTAAATTACTTATTTAGAAAAAACTTGCTATCAAATTTGCACCTTGTAAATTTAGGACTTATCTGCCTTGCAAGAACCCATATAGTTTTGTGTTCTGTCCGTGGTTTGTGTCGTGAGCGTTTGAAAGGTTTGGGGTTTTTAGCTGGACTTACAAGCAATGATGCTTGCTTCGATCTGTGCTTTGTTGAGGAGTCGCTATAGCTTTCCCCTCGCATGGCGAGCGTTACCGCATCCCCCTCCCTTGTCCCTTGCAGGTTTTGGGCTAGTTCCGAGGATCGCCGGAGTGAAAGCTCGACGCTTCCAAAATTTCTGTTGGTGTGGCCTCAGGCTCACAATCGGCTAATTCTACCACGCGATCCTCTCTATCTTTGGCCTTCGACTGGATCAAGCTGATAAACTGACCCATTGCAGCTTCACTGACCAGATGATTGATAATGCGCTGTTCATCTCTACTATTACGTAGATATCGTTCGTTGTCTTCACTCCATCGCGGCAAAGGTCGGTCAATTACTTCTTTCAGATTGACTTTCTGGGATGGTTCAAACAAGGGTAAAACCTTTGAATTAACGGAATGATTTGAAACTATTATCAGACATAGGCTTTGAGAATTTATCTGCTTCAGAAAGTGTCACCCTAATCTTTTTGATGTTGAACCTTGCCGAATATTGGCTAGGTCAGTCTCCAATAAATCGTTTGGAGGTATCCAGACCCACCTACTAAGATTTACGAATGAAATGGCAGGTCTAGCCAGTGACTGATTCCACAAATAGGCAAGAGATCTGCGAGTTAGAGCGGCAACTTTGGTGTCTAAAGAATCTAACTGCACAAACCTATACGGCAGCTAAACAAGCTGAGCAAAAGTCTCGCACTATTGGACAAGTTAGTCTCGCTCGTAAATTATTGGATATCCAGCGCCAAGTATGTGTTCTTCAACTAACACTCAAAGATTCTGAAATTCAGGATTGGACTGGGACGCAAATGCAAATACCATTGTAATCTCTTAATTACTCACACTCGGACAATACCTGACGCATCTTCCGAAGGCACTACCAAGTCTTACATCTCGGAATATCAATCAAAAGTCATGTTCCAATCTCAAGAACAGGCAACTCGCTTCTTGCTATTGGGGTTGGGTTGCATGAAAATTGATTTCTTGTATCCAGACATCGGTAAACTCCTCAAAACCCTCCCCAGGTATAAGTACATGAGGAGCCTCTTTTTGTCTAGCAATGAATTCTTCACGCCATAATTCCCAAGCCCGAATTGACGGTAACTTCAAATCTGCACAGTATTCATACCAGCTATCTTTCTCAAGGAGCGAGGGGCCGCTGAGGACCTGCCTGGATTCAACTTCTATCAAGTCGAAATCAACGAGTTTCTGGATGAATGGAGGATGCTTTATCGGAGGCTTTCTGGGATTGGTGATCGGGGTTTCATAGCAAAGCCGCACGGTTTTCCCAGAATACTTTTTGGCTGCTCTCAGAAGTGCCAATTGAGTCTGAGTTAAGGATGGGATGCTGATCATGGACTCACCTCACGCAGAATCATCTAACAGCCTTACAAAGTACGCTGAAATACTCATAAGGTCACTGCTTGCTTGTTCGATTTAGCTCAATCACCACCCAATCTTAAGCCACTGTCATCCTATCAAAACCACCTAGCCCCCAAGTCCCCTCAGAGGCCAGGTCTATGGTCTGCCTAGGATTTAGCAGCTTCTTGCTTCATCACATCAGCCAGGGTCACCCGCTTGGTTCCAGTCCGACGCTTGCCCCCACCACTAGCCACAACAGGAGTCGGGTCTTGAGGTACGGCCAACTCATCATCCAGTGGGTCAGGATCAACAGGCGGATCGAGGACTTGGACAGGGGACTCATCCAGGACGGCGATGGATTCCTCCACCTCATCCACGGGTACAGCCTGCTCCACTGCTTCCGCAACATCAGGAGCCAGATCCTCAGCCCCGACCTCAGAATTATCCTCAGTCGGGCTGTCGGCCAGGAATGCCTGAGTCTGAGCTTTAAACCAGTCGATAGCTTTATCGTGCAGTTCCCAGTGAGCGTCAATCCGGTCTGTAATCTGGGTCTTGATCAGCGCTTGGACGAATGCCGACTCTTGCTGACAGCCTTTGCGGTAGACAGTCACAGTTCGTTCCTTGACCTCTTCAAAGATGGGACCATGCTTCTGGCTCACTTTGGATAGGCCCCAGGAGACGAGGGCAGTGAAGTTTTTCCAACCCTGAATCTCCTTTCGGATGATGAACAGGAATGCCTTGTTTGCGGCCAGGCCCACTTGGGTAGCGGCGGTGTCGATGACTTCGGTGTGCTCGGCTTGTTGGATTTTGACGCTTGTTATCAATTTCATAGCGGTGTCCTTTGAATTAATGAATAGTGGATAAAGCACGACTGGCATGTGCAACCGAGTCGGCCATGTGGATATTGAGAAAATGCAAAGGGAGGTCTTTGCCTCTTGGGGAATATACCCTCAGCAAAAATCAGACTCGATGGAGAGTCGTGGTGAGGTGGATTTGGTGAAAAAACTTTGGGTGGGACTGTCCCACTGCCTAGTGACTAGGGTAGCGTGGATAGCTTGGTGCTACAAGGATTGGGGGATTAGAGTTCTGATCGGTGGAGGGAGGATACTAGGCAGAGCTAATGATTAGTGTGCAGGTGGTGAGAATTCTAAACCTAGAGCTGTGGACAACTAAATGACGAGTTCTGTCGATAGATAGCCATCCTTCCTTTCGCAGTTCACCAAGAACGCGAGTGGCCGTCACACGAGTGACCCCCGCCAGATCTGCAATTTGTTGATGAGTTAATCGAACCTTAATTCGAATACCTTCTGGGGTCTGTTCCCCTATTTCTTTGCTAAGCAACAACAGCAACTCCCGACAGCGAGCGCTCACAGGATGGAGATGAACCAAGGCTAGCAAGTCTTCTGCCTGCTGTAAACGCCGATTGAGTGAGACAGAATTCCTTGTGCCAGTACAGACGATCGCTCCAGTTCTATCTGAGTGATCCGCATCAGCACTACATCAGATAACGCAATCACTTCATAAGGGTCAATCTGGGTGAAGGGCAAACCAAAGGGCATCTCTGGATAAGCCAATCCCAGGATCGCCTCATTCCCCTCACTATCGAAAGTCCGTAGTTGAAGGATTCCCCGGCAAACCACCCAAAGTTCTTGAGAATGCAACGGAATCGTGATACCCCGCTTAATTCGTAGGTTTGGCGTCCCTGATAGACCTCTTCGAGTAACTGCGACCCATTGTTGGGGGATAAAGTAGGTAAAA
>NZ_AFEJ02000014.1 GCF_000238775.2 Acaryochloris sp. CCMEE 5410
AGAGTGATCAAAACCGGGGGAAAGCTTGGTATACCGTGTTTAGAACACCACTTAGTAGGTAAAGATTTCGTCTAATGTCGAAAATTTCAAAAACTATTGCCTACGAAGATCACCGATTAGAGAGTTTCCTTATAGATACAAGCCTTAGGAAGGTGTAAACCATATTTAAAAAACTTTTCCCCAGTTTTGATCACTCTCTCATTACCTTCACAGAATACTCAAATTCTTTTTCTATAGCTTAGAGAGTCAAATCAAGTTTATTTTGGTGCGTTAGCCTTGCGAACTGTATCAAAGCCCCATGGAATACTTTTACTTCTTTACCGACACCAAAGATTTACTTTGGGCGATTGAGTATCTCACTCAGCAGCATTTCATGGTGCTGGACTACATCACAGTTGTTCACGTCCCAGATGGGTTGTTGCTTCGGATCAAGTTGGCGCGATCTTCTGAGCCACAACTAGAGGCTAACTTTTTAGCTGTTATGAATGAATTTGGTCAGGCATATTCTCCTTCCTGCGCCATGAAAATGGTCCTGGGCAAATTGTCAGAAGGGCGGGCACTGACAGAGATGATGCAAGAAGTGATGCAGCGCCATGGAATTGCGATTGTTACCCACGGCAAGCCTGATTGCCAATAAACTTATGCCTTACCAAGCCTTAGCAATTTTGAACGGGGTTAGACTCAATGTCAATGAAGCCAGCTTTAGTTTTTGGAAACTATTACTTACAAGGGCAATCCAGAATCATTGCAGGTGGGATCTAAATGCTTTTTACTTCTATTGAGAGTGGCAACGATTGCAATATCCATGCACCGTGATCTCATAATGATTGACCTGTAATCCAGGGCGAAGCTCCTTAAAATCTAAGTCCTGAAGCTGCTCCCAGGCAATATCCTCAATTGCACCACAAGACTGACATCGGAAATGATGGTGAGGCTCAATGTTGGCCTCGTACCGACAAACACCTTCCTCTAAGAGAATCTCTTGCACAAGTCCCACCTCTCGCAGCGCCTGGAGCGAGTTGTATACCGTTGCCTGAGAAGAAGTCGGTCTATCCTGATTCAGATGACTCAAGATTTGATCTGCAGTGGGGTGGTCTGAGCGTGCTAATAAATCTGCATAGACTGCAAAGCGCTGGGGCGTTACTCGTAACCCTTTAGACTTCAATTTTTGGATAATTCTATCTGTTTGTCTTTGCATCTATACCTCTTCCAGGCATGCGCCAGCCCTCCTACAATCAGAGGTATCTGGGGCCAAAAAATTGCTACATGAACCCGACCGTTCATGATCTATTAAGTACCAATATCTGAAAGTCAATCAATAATATTTCAATAACTCTTATTAAACTATTTCTAAAGTAAGATTTATTCTAAGGTTAGTCATTGACAGTTGATCAATATAGTTGGACAAGGCGGCACGGAAATATACAAACACGCAATAGGAAAAGAAATATGTCAAGTAGCCAAATGAGATGCCCTTTCCCAATGAGTGGGAAGCTAATGGAAATCTGGCGGGCAGTACAATCTGTCTTGGGCTCAGGTAGCGCGGACAAGGACGAAAACGGTGCCCTTCAGTCCATGGCATCACAATCACAGTCTAGAGCACCAAATACAATGAGCAACGGAAACGGCTGCCCCTTCATAGGTACCCCTCAAGCGTTCGCGGCTGGAGGTGGAACCTCCAACCAAGACTGGTGGCCCAATCAGTTGAATCTGAACATCCTCCATCAGCATGGACCTCAGTGCAATCCCATGGACGAAACCTTCAACTACGCTGAGGCGTTTAAGTCCCTCGACTTAGCAGCTCTACGGGCCGACATCTTCGAGCTAATGACCACCTCTCAGGACTGGTGGCCCGCTGATTACGGCCATTATGGTCCCCTCTTCATTCGGATGGCGTGGCACAGCGCGGGTACCTATCGAATCGGTGACGGTCGTGGTGGTGCGGGCACTGGCAACCAGCGGTTTGCACCTCTAAATAGTTGGCCTGATAATGCCAACCTCGACAAAGCGCGGATGCTGCTGTGGCCAATTAAGCAGAAATACGGCAACAAAATCTCCTGGGCTGACCTGATGGTTTTCGCTGGTAACTGTGCTCTGGAGTCGATGGGCTTCAAAACAATCGGCTTTGCTGGTGGGCGTGAAGATGTTTGGGAGCCTGAGTCAGATATCTATTGGGGATCCGAGACCACATGGCATGGCGATGCAGACTATAACGGCAAGCGCTATAGCGGGGACCGTGTGCTGGAAGATCCTCTCGGTGCCGTTCGCATGGGCCTAATCTACGTGAACCCAGAAGGGCCGAACGGTGAGCCAGATCCCGTTGGTTCAGGGCGTGACGTTCGCGAGACCTTTGGTCGCATGGCGATGAACGATGAGGAGACTGTTGCTTTAACTGCGGGCGGGCATACCTTTGGCAAATGTCACGGTGCGGGTGATGCCTCGCATGTAGGTCCTGAACCCGAGGGCGCAACCATTGTGGATCAGGGTCTGGGATGGAAGAGTACCTTTAAATCTGGCATCGGTGCCGATGCCATCACCAGTGGCATCGAAGGTGCCTGGACCCCCACGCCGACCCAATGGGACAACAGCTATCTTGAAACCCTGTTCAAATATGATTGGGAAGTGGTGAAAAGTCCGGCAGGCGCGTGGCAGTGGGTACCCAAGGGCGGTGCTGGCTCTGATATAGTGCCCGATGCCCATGATCCATCCAAGCGGCATGCCCCGATTATGACCACGGCGGACATGTCCATGAAGATGGATCCTATCTATGAGCCGATCTCGCGGCGCTACCACGA
This sequence comes from Acaryochloris sp. CCMEE 5410, assembly GCF_000238775.2. Lineage (NCBI taxonomy): Bacteria > Bacillati > Cyanobacteriota > Cyanophyceae > Acaryochloridales > Acaryochloridaceae > Acaryochloris > Acaryochloris sp. CCMEE 5410. The sequence goes on from NZ_AFEJ02000014.1 coordinate 2,796, forward strand.
CAACCCTGACGAGCTAGCAGAGAAGTTCGCCAAAGCCTGGTTCAAGCTGACCCACCGCGACATGGGACCGAAGTCCCGTTATCTTGGCCCGGAGGTTCCGGCAGAAGACTTTCTGTGGCAGGATCCCATTCCCGCTGTTGATCATGAACTGATCAATGATCAAGACATCACCGCCCTTAAAGCGAAGATCTTGGATTCGGGACTGAGCGTTTCTCAACTGGTCTCAACGGCTTGGGCATCGGCAGTGACCTATCGCGATTCCGATAAGCGCGGTGGGGCGAACGGAGCGCGGGTTCGGCTGGCACCGCAAAAAGGTTGGGAGGTCAACCAACCTGCTCAACTGGCTACGGTGCTGCAAACGCTGGAGGGCATCCAGAACGAATTCAACAGCTCCCAGTCTGGCAGCAAGAAGGTTTCGCTAGCTGATCTGATCGTTCTGGCTGGCTGCGCTGGGGTTGAGAAAGCAGCCAAGGATGTTGGGCATGACGTAACGGTTCCCTTTACACCGGGTCGCACGGATGCATCCCAGGAGCAAACGGATGCAGAGTCCTTTGCCTACCTGGAACCAAAAGCAGATGGATTCCGCAACTACAGCAGAGGTGAACATCACGTCTCTACTGAAGAGATGCTAGTTGACCGGGCACAGTTGATGACCTTGAGCGCACCGGAGATGACGGTACTTGTGGGGGGGTTGCGCGTCTTGGGTGCAAACTCTGGTGGCTCCAAGCACGGTGTCTTTACCGATCGCCCAGGGGCATTGACCAATGATTTCTTCATGAATCTGCTCGATTTCGGCACGACCTGGAAGGCGACTTCGGATGCAGAACAGGAATTCGAGGGGCGAGATCGCAAGACGGGGGAACTCAAGTGGACGGGTACCCGTGTTGACCTGATCTTTGGTTCGAACTCTCAGCTCCGATCCCTGGCAGAAGTTTACGGATGTGCGGACTCTCAGCAGAAATTCGTGCAGGACTTTGTGGCAGCTTGGAACAAGGTGATGAACCTGGATCGCTTTGATCTAACCTAGTCTAGATTGCAAAGCTCAATAGTCCTAAGGGCCAGTAGGGTGATTACCCTACTGGCCTACATTGTTAGTGATCAGCTTCCAGACAAATTCGACCGTGAGAGGAAACACAAAAACCATTACAGAACAGTTGCAGTCAACTAGCCCACCTAAGGACGGATTCCTACTCTAATAACGCCGACACCTTTCCCATCACTGCTTCGTAGTCAGGTTCTTCGGCAATTTCAGGTACATAGTCTACATAAACCAGGGTCCCATCCTGATTGGCGACAAACACCGCTCGGGCAAGAAGGCCAAGTGTCTCCAAGTCGGTGCCAAAAGCTTTACCGAAGGTTCTATATTTGAAATCACTTGCGCACACAACCGCTTCTACACCCTCTGCACCACACCAGCGAGCCTGCGCAAAAGGGAGATCTCGGCTGACAGTGAGTACGACAACATCATCCGATAGTTTTGACACCTCCTCATTAAACCGCTTGGTCTGAACTGAACAGACAGGGGTATCAAGACTTGGGACAGAAGAAACTATTAGTACCTTTCCACGAAAAGAATCGAGTGTGATGTCGCTCATGTCCGTGCCTGTAAGGGTTACTGCAGGAAGTATTGCGCCAACCTCTAGCGCTTTACCGTTAACGACTAGTGGTTCTCCCTGGAAAGTAATCTTTTGATTCGTACTCGCCATGATGCCTCTAAAAATGAAACGTCGATATGGAAGGTGTAAATTAGGTTAAAAGTCTGCACCTAATTGAAAGAACTGTGAAGTCTTTATTATAAAAGTGCTCTATACTTAGATACGTGCAGATCGCGCAGTGTAAAGCCTAAACACTCGTTCATTATTGATTCAAAGCCTTCAAGACTCCCAAATACTTGTAAAGTAAGTGTTTGGGAGTCTTGCTTGAATTTATCTTGCTGATGAGTCAGTCATTTTGATGATGATGATGGCTGAAAAGACGAAATTTCGTTGCTTTTAGATTGCCCTAGTCTAGATCAGAAGCAACTTACTGACAACTAGTTTCGGGTTTCATGTCTCACTGACCTGAAATAGCTGCTATTGAGTCTAATAATAAACAAAACTAAGCCAGTTCAGATAAACATAGGTATTATATATAGCTTGAAATAGTCCTGATCAAAGCTTGTGCCCCATTTAAAAAGCAATTTCGTTGGTTTATAGCCTTTTTAGCTTCAAAATTGTATCAGCTGTATCCTCGAATGTATGCCTATTGGCCGATGCCGAGCAAAACTAGTATCCCTAACATCTTAACCAGATGTACATGATATTACGGAGTCAGAAGTATGAGTACCGAAAATTTATCTACTGTGTTGAATGACGAGTTATCTGCAAAAGAGCGACAAGAAGGGTACACCAAAGATGTTGGGGGCTTAACCAATAAATTTGCAGTTGAACCTCAACCCTATGCTGAAGAGCCTAACAATCACTTCGGCTTTAATACATTTGCTGAAACTTTTAGTGGTAGGGTAGCCATGATAGGTTTTGATCTCTTAGTTCTGACTGAGCTATTGACTGGCAGAGGCATTATTCACTTATGGGGTTAAGTCAATTAATCTCTCCCACTTTGCCATAATTCACTGAATTGATATCGGTGATTAGCAAGATTGTAATCATAAGCAATTGCTTACTGGAGCAATCCTACTAAAAAGATATGGCAAATGCTTAGGAAACTCTAGAATCATAAAATCAAAAGTTTCTTTGCCAATGAAGAACTTTTATTTTCTGTCTAAAGCGAAACCTGTTTCGTGGGTACATAAAGATAAATGATTCTTCCAAACTAATAACGTCAAGCACAATTACGGAGCATTAAATATGAATACTCAACAAGAAAAATTTGGTTTTACACAATTTGCTGAGACTTGGAGTGGTCGTCTAGCAATGATGGGCTTCACCATATCTATCATTGCTGAATTAGTTACGGGTCATGGCTTGTATAACCAACTGCTAAGCTTATAATGCACTAGCCTATCTTCCTACGCCTTTTTAAACAACTTGAAAGCTTTAGGAAAGACTGGAGAAATAGAAAAATAGTCTAGAAGGTTCCACAATCTCTCTCTAACTAATTTCAGAGATTTTTTCGGTTACAATCAAGGCTTTTCCAAAAGTTGAAAAATTTTGGTCGTTAGGGTTAAAAATCTCATAAACAGTAAATACGAGTCCCAAAAATAATGTTTATGAAGAGGTAAAGGTTTTGGCTTCAAAACCTTAAAAACCTAACAAATAACCTTAGCGACCAAAATTTTAAGCTTGACTGCAAATGACTAATTTATAAAAAAGACCAGGTAACACCCAGAAAACGTTGGCTACGTAAAGTGCGCAAGGTTCAAATATTGGGTCTAGCGAGTTAAGATAATTGAATAATCGGTTAGACTTTTAGTATAAAAACAAGAAACAGGATGGTTATATATAACCAATAATATAAATGATTAGAAGTTTGTTTCTATGTCAAATATTCAAATTTATATTCTCATTTTCCTTTCTTCAAAATACTTGTAATTGTAATTACTTGCAGCTTCTTAATTAGTGGCTAGCACATTGCCTGTAGCTGCTGCTATTAGTGCTGGCATACTAGTCCTCCTCCAAAAGGCAATTCTAAACTTGAAAACATTTAGATAAATAATACAGAGTTCACATCTAGTTATAATCGTAAGCCCAGATACAAAGAAGACTAAAAATAGCTGCTGGAGGTCTAAATTCAGTGCAAGCTGGTGTTGGTTTAGATAAAATGTATTGACCTGAAAACTCTCAAGGTGTAACGACGGTACTTGATGATATGTAAGAAAGTCTGAATAAAGTTCTTGACAATTATCAACAAAAGTCATAACTAACGACGAACAGCGGCATGTATTTAGAGAAAATTATTATGACAACAAAATAGTTTTATTAGGAGAAAGTTCAAGTACAACTAAATAAGTTGGTAACTTCTCAATAACCGCTGATAAAAGAAGATGGTGGGTATTGCCAAAAGCATCTAAGTCTGATCTACCAGCTTATTTCATCACATCATCCAGATGATGCAGAGGCTTTTACAGACGTCATCATGACCTGGCTGAAGTAGAAGTCGAGTACACAAAATACCTGTAATCTATAGACCTCAATCTCAATGAATCAATCCCTCACACAACTTAATCACTACCGATTACTCGGTAATTCTGGACTGCGAGTTTCACCCCTATGTTTAGGCACAATGACCTTTGGTACTGACTGGGGTTGGGGCGCAGATTTTGATACCAGTCAACAGATTTTGGAGACCTATGTGGATCGCGGCGGCAACTTTATTGACACTGCGGATTACTACACGGATGGCTCCAGTGAATCATTTCTAGGAAAACTGCTGGAAGGTCGACGGGATCGCTTTGTCTTAGCCACCAAATATTCCCTCAATACCGACCGTCAAAATCCCAATGCTGGCGGCAATCACCGCCGCAATATGATCACAGCTGTAGAGGCCAGTCTCAAACGTCTCCAAACAGACTGGATTGACCTCTATTGGCTACACGCTTGGGACTATCGCAACTCGATTGAAGAAGTCCTTAGAGCATTAGATGATCTGGTAAGCCAAGGAAAGATCCTGTATATCGGCCTGTCTGATACACCTGCCTGGATTGTGGCCGAAGGACAGGCGATCGCCAAGCTGCGTGGCTGGACCCCCATTTCAGCCATTCAACTGCAATATAACCTTGCTGAGCGGACATCCGAAGCAGACTTGATCCCAATGGCACGCCACCACGGCATCACACCTATTGCTTGGTCTCCTTTAGCAGGCGGCGTTCTGGTTGGAAAATATAGCCGAGAAGATTTAGAAGATTCCAATCAAAGCAGCGGGGATGACTCAGGTCGTAAGAACATGGCAAAATCGATGGGCCAGCTCACCGAGCAGAGCCTACAGGTTGCTGACACGGTTAAGGCAATTGCCAAGGAAGTTGAACGTTCGCCCAGTCAAGTGGCAATTAACTGGCTGCTGCAGCAACCCGGCAGACCCATTCCTATTGTGGGTGCTCGCAAATTGTCCCATGTAGAGGACAATCTCGACGCCCTAGGGTTTACGTTGACGCCGGAACAGCTTGAGCGTCTCAATCAAGTCAGCAAGTTTGATCTGCCCTTCCCTCACAACTTTGTTGCGCCGCCACTCATCAACTCAACGGTCGATGGCGAAATCGAGATCGAGGCGGGATTTTTGATGGAGCAAAGGTAGCCGATGCGTTCTCAACTCAAATATGCCCTCGTTACTGGTGGCAATCGGGGAATCGGCTTCGCGATCTGTAAAGGATTACTGGAGGCTGGCTTCAATATCTTTTTAGCAGCTCGTTTGCTTGACAAAGGCAAAGCGGCAATGGATAAACTATCCGCTCATGGCTCAGTCCATTTGATTGAATTAGACGTAACCGATGACGGTAGTATTCAGCAGGCAATCGAACAAGTCTGTAAGCAGACCAATACCCTAGATGTGCTAGTCAATAATGCTGGGATTTACCCTGATGAAGAGGCCAATATTCTAACGGTCTCACGAGAGCGACTCACTAAGGCTCTGGATACAAATGCGTTGAGTCCCATCGGCATCACTCAAGCTTTTATTCCACTGCTGGAAAAAGCAGAGTATCCCAAAGTCATCAATATCTCTAGTGGCAACGGTCAACTGGACGGTATATCGACGAGTGCTCCTAGCTATTCTCTATCTAAACTAGCCCTTAACGGAGCCACAATTTTGCTAGCAAATGCCTTACAGTCAAAAAACATCTCCGTTTACGCCATGTGTCCGGGCTGGGTAAAAACCGATATGGGTGGCCCTTCTGCGCCTCTTTCTCCAGAAGAAGGAGCAGATACAGCCATTTGGCTTGCGACAGAGGCAGGGAGAACAGAGAACGGAAAGTTTTTCCGTGATCGCACAGAACAGTCCTACTGAATAAACGCCATTCAAAATCCTATTTGTTATTAGAGCTATGAGTGAGGAGAAGCAAAGACTACAGGAAAACCGAGATCGCAAAGCCTACTGGACCCGCTGGGGACCCTACGTCAGCGAACGTCAGTGGGGCACCGTCAGAGAAGACTACAGTCCCGATGGGTCAGCCTGGGATTACTTTCCCCATAGTCAGTCCTTAGCCCGTGCCTACCGCTGGGGCGAAGATGGAATTGCTGGCATTTGCGACAACCACCAGCGACTGTGCTTCGCCCTCGGCTTCTGGAATGAAGCCGACCCCATTCTCAAGGAACGGTTGTTTGGTCTCACGGGCAGCCAGGGTAACCACGGCGAGGATGTCAAAGAGTACTACTTCTATCTCGACAATACGCCTACCCACTCCTATATGAAGTATCTCTACAAGTATCCTCAAGGGGAGTATCCCTACGCGGACTTGGTAGAGGAGAATCAGCGACGGGGATTTAATGAGCCTGAGTATGAGCTGCTAGATACTGGAATTTTTGAAGGCGATCGCTATTTTGATATCTTCATTGAGTATGCTAAAGCGACTGACGAAGACATCTTGGTCAGAATTACCGCCCACAATCGCGGTGATCAGGAGCAGCCACTGCATATCCTCCCTACGCTCTGGTTCCGCAACACTTGGTCTTGGTTCAAAGAAGCTGTAAAGCCAACCTTGAAGGTCTCAGCACAGAAGGAGGGCTATAGCGTCGTCAAAGCGAGCCATAACAGTCTGGGTTCTAGATGGCTTTACTGTCTGATGCCTGACGCATTGCTGTTTACCGAGAATGAGACCAACTTTGCCCGGTTGTTTAATCAAGACAATCCTTCGCTCTACACCAAAGATGGCATTAATAACGCCGTCGTACAGGGGGACAAAAACACCACAAACCCAGAACAAGTGGGTACCAAATTCTCTCCGCATTATCGGCTTTCCATTCCCCCAGGCGAGAGTCGCAGGGTTGAGCTGCGCCTTTGTAATTCTGAATCCCTGTCTAATCCCTTCGGTGATGAATTTAACCGTATCTTTGAGCGCAGGCAGCGGGAAGCTGATGAATTCTACGATAGCCTCACTGCCGCCAACCTATCGACCGATCAGCGAAATGTGCAGCGACAGGCTTTTGCTGGGATGCTCTGGAATAAGCAGTTTTACTACTACATCATCGAAGACTGGCTGCAGGGGGACCCGGATAGCCCAGCTCCGCCTGAATCCCGCAAAAACGGTAGAAATTCAGAGTGGATTCACTTGTTCAACGATGATATTATCTCCATGCCCGACAAGTGGGAGTATCCCTGGTATGCAGCTTGGGATCTGGCCTTCCATCTGGTGCCTTTGGCGATCGTTGATCCAGACTATGCCAAACTACAGCTCTCGCGCTTGACTCGGGAGTGGTATATGCACCCCAACGGTCAGATCCCGGCGTACGAGTGGGCCTTTAGCGATGTCAATCCCCCTGTGGAAGCCTGGGCTGCTTGGCAGGTTTATCAGCTTGAGCAACAGTATTGGGGCAAGCAGGACAAGGATTTCTTAGAGCGGATTTTTCAAAAGCTGCTGCTTAACTTCACTTGGTGGGTGAATCGTGAAGACGCTACTGGTAAGAATATATTCGAGGGTGGCTTTTTGGGCCTAGACAATATCGGCGTGTTCGATCGCTCTTCAGAACTGCCTACTGGCGGTAATCTAGAGCAGGCCGACGCCACAAGCTGGATGGGGATGTACTGTTTGGGAATGCTGCAAATTGCGTTGGAGTTGGCAGTGGATCGTCCCCCTTACGAAGACACCGCCAGCAAGTTTTTCGAACATTTTCTCTATATCGCTGATGCAATGAATCGGGTTGGTGATGCATCGCTTTGGGATGAGGAAGATGGTTTTTACTATGACGCTATCAACTTCCCGGATGGTGGAAGGCGGACCTTGAAGGTTCGTTCTCTTGTTGGTCTGATTCCGCTGTTGGGGGTAACTGTACTCAAACCTGAAACCATTGATCAGCTACCGGGTTTTAAGAAGCGCCTAGAGTGGTTCATCCACAATCGTCTCGATCTTAAGAAAAATGTTGCCTGTATGGTGACTGAAGGAATGGGGGCTAAAAGACTGCTGGCCCTGTGCTACGCCACCCCAAGAAACGATGGGAAGCCCAATAAACTACAGCGGCTGTTGACCTACATGCTAGATGAATCTGAATTCCTCAGCCCCCACGGGATTCGATCAGTGTCTAAGTATCACCTAGAGCACCCATTTGTCATGCATGTTAAGGGTCAAGAGTATCGGGTGGACTACGAACCAGCTGAATCAACGACTGGCATGTTTGGGGGCAACTCTAACTGGCGCGGTCCTATCTGGTTCCCGATTAACTATCTGTTGCTAGAAGCATTGGGCAATTTCTACGAGTATCTAGGCGATGAATTCAAGGTTGAGTTCCCCACTGGGTCAGGGAACTATCAGACGCTCGATCAGATTGTTGTCAAGCTGTCTAAGCGGATGATGGCTATTTTTCTGGAGGATGCGTCCGGCCAACGCCCTGTATTTGAAGGCATCGACAAGTTTCAAAACGATCCTCACTGGAAAGACTATATTTACTTCCATGAATACTTCCATGGCGACAATGGCACTGGCTTGGGAGCTTCCCACCAAACAGGATGGACTGGTGTCGTGGCTCGTATGATTCAACTATGTACCGAGAGCCATGAGACTTGACGTATAGGCTTTGTGTAACTATTCTTCTTAAGCCTCCGGTCAAACCGGAGGCTTAAGAAGAATAGTCAACCGTTTAAGGTGCCCGTAAACTATTGGTGGAAAATGGTTTTGAAGGCATTCTAAAGCGCAAGCAGCGGGCCACCCCAACCGTTCCTCGCCTGTTTAATGGTCAGGGCAAGAGAATCTCCAAAATGACGGTTTCCTTACGGGTAAGGGATAGGTTGATCCAGAAGCGGCGAATTTTATTGTCTCTTTTTAGATGACAAACTTCAGTGCTCGATTCTGCTGGCTTGTTTAGTCCCATGGTTAAAGATATCTCAAAGTTGGCCAGACAAATCGATTTAGGTGACTAAGCCAGAGCGGAGGGCTCTCACGGCGGCTTGAGTGCGATCGTTGGCACAAAGCTTATTTAAGATACTCCGAACGTGGGTTTTTACGGTCCCCACAGAAATAAACAGCTTGTCCGCAATTAAAAGGTTACTACAACCCGCTACGATCAGCTCTAAAACTACTAATTCCCGATCCGTCAACGGTTCTGTTTCTAAAATAGCTTGATATTCAGGCTCCGTAGCTTTTATCACCGTGGTTTCCCTTTTGGGCTCTTGGGAATTGTCGTTGGCTTGAATTTCTCTAGCTTGCTGCAAGACGATGCGGGCAATATTCGGATCGATCCAGGCATTACCCTCGTGGGTGAGCTGGATGGCACTGAGGAGATCCTCTAAACTGACCTCCTTCAGGCTGTAGGAGTCTGCTCCAGCGGCAAAGGCAGCTAATACGGTATCTTCACTGGTATTCGCTGTGAGCATGAGCACCTTGGTGAGTAGGGTTTCGTCTTTTTTTTGAGCCTGTTTGAGCTGCTGGGTCACTTCAATGCCATCGATGTCCGGTAAACCGATATCCAAAATCGCAACATCAGGTTTGTATTGTTGAATCATCTCCAAGCCTTGGCGGCCATTGGGGGCAGATCCTAGGACCCCCACCGCACCGCTATGCTGTAGAGCAGCAGTGAGTCCTACACGGCTAAGATCATGATCTTCGATGATAACAACCTGAATTGTAGACATTATTTACCTTAGTTCAAATGGGGCTAAAAGGATGAAGACACTCAGTAGGAGACCATCAAAGATAGATTGAGAAATCACTCTTAGAGGCTGTTTGAAATGTTTTTGGAAACCTTTTCAAAGCTGGCTTACAGCGATTTTGATTATTTTGGGTAAAATCCATGTCAGATAAGGCTTCTGGAGCACTTTTCAAACAGCCTCTGAGATAATCACGCCTGACTACCCAACAGTCGATTGTTCTATTAACTCATTTAGACACGAATAATCTTCCGACCAGCCACATTTTTGACAAAAAAGATTGATGTAATACAAGAACTTCTTTTCTGACAGATGGGAATTGCCACATCTTGGACAGTCAGTAGGCACAGACATCTCTCTACCTCCATTGCTAGTTTTTAATTCTGAGTATTTCTAAGCTTAATAGCTTGTATATATGGAGAAATGGAATAAAAAAAGTTGACTAAGTAAACTGAGGAGTTAGGAAGTATATATTTGCTATTAAGGTTCTTAACCTTTTGTTCAAAATCCGGGGTTACTTTAATGCACCTGAAACTCTATTTTGACCTTATGGGACTTATTTAAGGCTGAGCATCTATGTTCAGGGGAAGCTCTGCTTGATTAATGTGCTTACTTCTTGATGTCAGGTACTAGCTTGCTGTGCTCGTTTGGACAAGACCCACACTGCATGGATCGAACCTGGAATCCAGGCTATAAGTGTTAGTAAAATATTAATAATTAGCGTGATGCTAAACCCTTCATCGAAAAAGATACTGAAAGGGGGCAAAATAATTGCTAAGGCTAGCTGTAAGGGACTCATGATTCTGTCCAGATTGATGGCTAAGGACTGATTTCTTTCTAGTTTCTATTATGTTCAACTTTTCTGAATGGACCATCTATCTGGAGACTGACTTTTCCCACCTGAAGTAAACTTTCAAGTTTCCTAAAATGCAGCTATTCCTTTTGGCCAGCAGCGTTCGAATGGATGACTATCCTCAAGATAGATGCAAGATACATTAATACTTACTTAAGCTGAGATTCGAATTGATTTTCAGCTTGACAGAATGACGAACGCTTGAGGATATAGTCCATCTCAGCCCAGGTACCGTCAGGATAAATTGGCAGAAGAACGTGTCATTGTGACCTTAACCCTAGAAAAAGCTCAATATCTAAAGCAAGATCTGTTGGACTTTACCTTTGATGCCGAAGGTGAAGTTGCTGTAGCGCTGGAAGAATTTAGTGCTGCCCAACTTTCCCAACTCGCTAAGTCACCCTATAAAGGCAACCAGAAAACTGAACTGGTGATTGATTCTTTTGCTACAGATGGCACCGTTGGCGATCGCTTAGTCCTAGATCATTTCCTAGAGAGTCAACCTGATTTATCTTCGGCAGATCGGGCTTTAGTATCGCGATGGTCTGAGGGGTTTATGGGCCTCTTTGCTGTAATAGAGAGATCCCTGAATCATCTAATGCTGATGAACTGGCTCACGGAGAAACAATACAAGGTTTTGATCCAAAAGAACCCCCCAGATCGCAACATTGATCGTCTGAAAACGGGAGAGATTATCCTCACTCGCCTATTGCCCCTGGGGGAAGATTGGATGCTCTCAGGACCATCCATCTTCTTAGGCAAGTTGGGAAAACCTAAATTGGCGGTTGCGATTGGCAAGTTCAAGGAATATCACAAGAATTATTTGTACGGCGATGCTCCTGACCTTCTTGAGGAAGCCTGGCAATCCGTGGAAAGCTACCATCAGGCATTCGTC
>NZ_AFEJ02000015.1 GCF_000238775.2 Acaryochloris sp. CCMEE 5410
GACTGACTACTCCGGGGTAAACCAATTAGAAGAAGAGTGTGTCTATTTTGAATCCTTTATCTTCTGAGTTGACCTATCAATTAATCAACTTTGTAGAGCCTGTTTAGCGACTTTTTCAGCTCTGCTTGAAGTCACCTTTTGATAGCGCAAAGTCGTCTGTAAATGTTGATGTCCCATCAAGGCCCTCAACTCCTCGATTCCCATTAAACCCACTCGCTCCGTGGCAAAGGTATGCCGTAGATCATGGAGCCGTAGCCCTCCAAGACCGATCCTGCTCAGTCAATTTTTCCAGCTTTATAGATGTTGTATAGCTCACACGGTTATCAATCCTGATTTGGGCTGTTGTGCTGTAAATAAGGCTGGAGAACTGGGTGTCGATAATATTGAATGTATTCCGCTAATACTTGTGCGGCATCATCGCTGTAGAAACACCACCGGCGTTTATTGCCCTTACCCACCACTTGAAACTTACAGTCTTGGAGATCAACATTGGCGAGATCCAAGCCAGTAGTTCAGCATCCTGGCCCCCGTGCGATGAAGCAAACGGACCAGTGCGTGCATGCGTCTATCTGGTTAACCCTTTGATACAGCCGTTGCAATTGCTGAGGGGTGAGATATCGGACTAACTCGTCTGTCCCAGACTCTCCTTGTTGTACATCAGGTTTACGTTGCTTGAGATGAGCAATGGGATTCGATTTGATATGCCCTCGTTCCAAAGCAAAGTTCAGCAAGGATTGAAGAATCGCCTGGTGACGCCGATGGGTAGTGTAGGACAACTGCTGGAGACTGTTGAGGTAGTCTTCAAGTACTTCCCGTGTCAGTAATTCCAGTGGTAGGCTGCCATACTGCTGCAGCAAAGGAAGAAGGGTCAACTCATAGGACTTGAGAGTGCTAGCAGCGTAGCCTGGACGGTTGAGAAATTCAGTCGCTACTGTAGCTAAGACCTTACTGGACATGGAGTATATTTATTTACTCTAGAAGTAGATAATAGTGTACTACTGCCTTGTTGTTTCACTACATTGGTTTGATGTCGTCAGATTGGTCTGCTTGTCCTCCTCACCCCCAAGAATCCTTAAAGGATTATGTCTGTCGTCTTCGTCAACAGCAGAATTGGACTCAGGCCCAACTCGCTACAGCTGCAGGGGTACATCGCCAAACCATTGGCAAAATTGAAAAGGGACAACTCAACGCCTCAATCAACGGGCGAGAAACGGCTTGGCGTTTGCTTGAGCATTCCAGCAGAGTATCTGGATGCCCTCAGCCAAGGTAAACCTATAACCCCAGTCTCTTCAGTCAAATTCTGTCCTCAATGTTGGCGACCAGGACAGACGCCAGATCCGATATGGACAGATTTACGGAGTCATTTTTGTTTTGCCTGTGGGACTCGCCTCATCAACCAGTGTGCTCAGTGTCAGCAACCGATCTTGTCCTTGCAATTCCGCTTTTGTCCCTATTGCGGTAAGGCTTATCAGAGCAAAGCGGTCAGTTCAACCTAATGCCGGTCAATTTTCTCAATGAGTCGGAGCGCACTCACCTTAGTCAGATTCCTGCAGACATCCTGAGATCGATCTCAACAAATATTTCACTTGACACCAGAAGATATCCAGCAGGTTAACGGCAACGGCAGCCCCATAACCAATTGGGCTTCGCGATCCAGTTGTGTACGCTGCGATTTTTAGGCTTTTGTCCTGATGATTTGCAACAGACACCCACTCAGGTTTTAGAGTTTGTGGCCCAGCAGATTAACATTACCGTCGAGCATCTGCAGCGGTATGGCAAGCGGGCGCAAACCCGCACTGCCCATTTACAGCAAGTGCAGCATTACTTGGGTTTTCGAACTCCCAAATCTAAGGACTTAAGGCACTGGGAAATGGATGTTAGAGCGGGCATTGGAACATGACGAACCTTTGCTGCTATTCCAACAAGCAGCGGAAAAACTATTGGCACAAAAGTTGGTGCGTCCCAGGATAACTACGATGAGCGGATGGTAAGTACAGCCCGCAACCAAGCCATGAAAGTGACCTACCAGATGATGAAGCCATTGGTTAAGGCCTCAGGGCGAAATTTCTCAACGATCTGCTCAAGCCCGAGGGAGACGGTAAGGCGATCCGATTAAGTCGATTGCGGTGGCCGGCCACCAGTAATTCAGCCGCTGAAATTTGAGAGTCATTGAGAAGATCAACTTTCTGCGCAGCCACAACGTTCATCAATGGGATGTCACAGAGTTTAATCCGAATCGACTTAAATTCCTGGCTCGATTAGCTAAAAAGACTAGCATCAAGTCATTCAAGCGAATCCCTGCTGCATAATCACGACTTCTCCGGTTGAGTGGCACTAACTTCTCCACCCCCAACCAAAAAAATATTGGCCAACCATTTTCGACAGGTAGATATGGAATTATGGGTTGCAATTCATAGGCAAAAAATCAGCTCTGAATTCATACATATCACGAATGGAAGATCGTGATCTCATCCGGTCTATTCATGTATCTGTCCCTCCTTTTTTTCATCCTTCTTCTCCTTGTGCGTTTTAAGGTTAGATCTTGGGATCGTTTCTCTCGTTGTTTTCTCCTCATGTGAACGGTCATTACTCAGTTCTCCTTCTGGCTTCAGGGTCAGTTTGCTGGTCAATTTCCGCATGGATTCTCCTCGGAGCAAGACCTTCATCGCATCATGGATAATCCGGTCGAGGATGGCATCGGCGAGGGTGGGATCTTGAATTTGTGAGTGCCATTGCTCCAGGGGCATTTGCGTGGCGAATAAACAGGAGGCTTTACGGAAACGCTCGTCTAGGATATCGAGTACTTCTCGAGCTTCAAAGACAGACAGGGGATCTCTAAGCCATTCATCCAGCACCAATAGATCGTAGGCCGCTAATTGTTTTCGGAGTTTGGGATAAGACCCATCTCCTTTGGCCAGCTTCAACTCCAGCACCAGGTCAGCGGTTTTGATATAGCGCACGCTATGGCCTTGCTTGCACAGATGATTTGCAAGGACCGACGCCAAGAAAGACTTCCCTACACCGGTCGGCCCAATAGAATCAATGACAGGTTTCTTGGAGCCAATGGCCTTGAGCAAATTCAAGGAACTGGATTTTACGGAGTCCTCTGGGGACATCGAAATCCACGGCATCTAAGGTGGCATGCACCGGCAGTCGCGCTTGCCTGAGTCGGCGTTGCATCCGTTGATTCTGACGCCGGATGTATTCGCGCTCTACCATCAAGGCCAGTCGTTCATCGAAGGACAGATCATGATAGGTGGGCATCGCCTGCTGTTCTCGCCAAGCTTCGAGTACGCCGGTGAGTTTCATTTGTTGTAGCTGTTCAATCATTGCTTGCATCGTTGTCTCCCCCTACGTCGCTTGATAATATTCGGACCCTCGGACATTGGCATGGTGAATAGGAATCACCTTATGGGTTTCATCCGGTAAGGGGTCGGATTCAAGTTTGTTTTGGAGCATGGACTTGAGATAGCGTTGGCCCACCATCCCCATAGCATTAGCCCGATTACAGGCGGCTTCCAACCTTTCAGCACCATGGGTTGTTCTCAGATGTTGCACCCCTTTTAAGGCTCGAAATGCTTGTTCATCATGGGCTTTCTTCTCAAAGATCTCTATCACTTGTTGCTTCGTTGCCGGTCCAACATTCTGAGCCCAGGTGATGAAGGTCTCTCTCGATTGGTTTTTGTGGGCTAAGTGCGCCGGTGGCATATGCCCCTCTTGCGTGGAATGCTGAAATGAAACGCTGGAACGTTCATGTACCGCAATGCGCTGATGGTCATGGAAAATCTGCACCAAAGATTCCGTAATCTTGACCGATACCGATTGACCCACATAGCCATAAGGGACACTGTAATAGTGGCGGTTCACCTCAATGTGATAATCAAAACTCACTTTCGCAGTTTTAAATTCGCCAAACTCAAACGCATGGCTGGGCAAGGACCTCAGTTCCGGTTGGTCCACTTGCTCAATAATTCTCGACGGGATAGACCATAGGATTTCATGGTCCGATGGTTGAGTTTCTCGAGTCCCGCTGCTATCGCTTCATTCAGTTGCTTGAAACTGGTAAAGGTCTGATCTCTCAATGGCGCTAGGATATGACGCTCCACTTGCTGTACCGCATTCTCCACTTTGGGTTTATCCCGAGGGCATTTGGGGCGAGCGGGCAGAATAATCACGTTGTAGTGTTCCGCAAAGTCCTGATAACTCCGATTGATACCGGGCTCATAACGACACGGATCTGTGACTCCTGACTTGAGGTTGTCTGGAACGATAGCGACCGGCACCCCACCAAAGAAGGCCAAGGCCCGTTGATGAGATCCGAGCCAGTTCTTGATGGTTTGGCTTTCGGTCGCCTCTGCATAGGTGTAGTTACTCGCTCCACAGCAGGCTACAAATACTTGAGCTTGAGTCACCTCACCGGTTTTGGGATGGACCACCGGCACCGTCATACCGCAGTAGTCCACAAAATCTTTTCCGCTCCCTTGTGAATCTGGCGCATGGATAGCGAGTGCTGCTTTTTCCACTGACGGTATCGACGGCAAAAGCCACTATAGCTACAGTTCCAGTCTCCTCTCTCTTTACCCTCCATCCACAGTAGGCCCAGGGTGACCCCTTTGCGTTGCATCTCTCGATGCACATATTCGAAGTCAATCGCTGGCTTCTTACGGGAGGACTGACGCTGACCTTTTCCCAGCAAATGCTGGATATCACTATCACTCAGTTGGCTTAACTGGTCATAACTGAGAGATTGACCCTGGGCACGGCGCAGATAGTCCCGGACACTGGTACGGGAGATGAAGCAGCTACGAGCGATCTCCGATTTATTGTGGCCGAGTTCATGTAAACGGATAATTTCGCGAAATTTACTCATCGACAGGGTTGCTCCTTGACGTTTATAGGCCATTGCCAATCTCCATTCCTCTGGCTAATGCACAGAAGTTAGAGGTTGGCCTGGCTAGGGATAATGACCTGTCGAAATGATGGTTAAGGGGTGGAGAAGTTAACTGCCACTTATCCGGCGAAGTTGTTGCCACAGGGGTGGAGAAGTTTATTGCCACTTGACTGGCGAAGATAACTTCCATAGGGGTGGAGAAGTTACTGCCATTCGACCGGAGAAGTCAACCTCCACAGGGGTGGAGAAGTTGGTGAGAATATGCAAATCCCCGTAGAACGGCGGTATCCGTTACTGATCGCTTTTTTGCAGCAACTGCTAATCGAGACTACGGATGAGGCCATCGATCTATTTATTCGTTGTTTATCAGATGCTCATTCCAAAGCTCGACGAGAACTGCGAGACTTTCGCCAAAAAGAAGCGGTCGCGATCAATGAAAAGGTCATGCTCCTGCAGCAGTTAGGTGGAGTCATCTTAGATCCAGCGGTAGAAGATCCTGCAGTGCGATCTGACATTTTTGAGTGTGTCTCGCCAGAGCAGCTGCAGGCTGCCCTGGCAGATTGTGAGCGAATAGTTCGGCCTGCCAAAGATGAATCCTATGATTACTTTGCCAATCGCTACAGCTATTTTCGTCAGTTTGCACCTGCATTTCTGAGCACCTTTGAGTTTCACTCTCATCGCCAAGATGATCCGCTCCTCAAAGCCATCAATCACATCCGTGAATTAGATACTGGCGGCCAACGGCAGATTCAGAAGACGCGCCTATGGAGTTTGTTACAGAGGCTTGGCAGGAATATATCTATGACGACCAGGGCAGATAAAACGCCGCTACTATGAATTGTGTGTGCTCTGGGAACTCCGTCATGCGTTAAGCACCGGTGCTCTTTGGATTGAAGGGGCACGCCGCTACGCGAATCCAGAAAGCTACTTGATCCCAAAGCAAAAATGGAGGAGATGCGCAGTGAGTTTTGCCAATTCACGGGTCTACCTGAAACTGGAGCAGAACGATTGGCCCAGTTGAGTGAGCAATTAGAAGCAGAGATGACAACATTTGTTGACACTCTCCAACAGAATCCAGATATCCGCCTAGAAGAGGAGCATCTTGTCATTTCTCCCCTGGATGCGGAGGAAGAATCTCCACGTCTTCAGCAATTGAAAGTCTTAGTTGAACAATGTATGCCACAGGTTGAGTTAACAGAACTGTTGATAGAAGTGGATGAATTGACTCACTTTAGTGATGCTTTAATCCATACCGGAGGGAATGCAAATCGCACAGATAATACCAAGCTGCACCTCTATGCCTCTTTGCTTTCCCAGGCGTGTAATTTAGGGCCAGCGGCAATGGCTAGAGGGGCCGATCTGTCCTATGACAGCTTGCTTTGGCATACCAACTGGTACTTAGATGAAACCAATTTACGCAATGCCAATACGATGTTGGTGAACTATCATCATCAATTGCCCTTAACTAAGGCTTGGGGAGGCGGAACCCTATCCTCTTCTGATGGACAGCGATTTCCAGTGGCGGTCAAAAATGCTAAAGCAGTGCCGTTGCCCAAATATTTTGGTTATGGCCGGGGCGTCACATTTTATACCTGGCTCTCAGATCAGTTCTCCCAATATGGAATTAAGGTGATTCCTTCCACCAAACGAGATGCGACCTATCTACTCGATGGAATTCAGGATAATGAAACTGAGTTGACGGTTTTGGAACATACTACTGACACCACGGGGTATTCGGAGGTCGTATTTTCCCTTTTTGATCTGTGTGGGTATCGCTTCTCACCTCGGATTCGCGATCTGGCTGACCAGACATTGTATCGTCTCAGTAATAAGTTTCCAGATCCGCTCCTAAAGCCACTCTTCCAGGGACGGTGCCAGCAACAGTTCATCATCGATGACTGGGATGAGATGCTACGTACAGCAGCCTCACTCAAGTATGGATGGGTCAGTTCTTCCTTATTGATGAATAAGCTACAATCCTTGCCAGACCCCCATCATCTCTTGAGAGCGTTTCATGAATATGGGCGACTATTGAAGACTATTTTTATCCTGCAGTATCTCAACAGCAAGGACTATCGACGGCGGATTAACCGTCAGCTCAATAAAGGTGAGTCGGTGCATACCTTACGCCGATATTTTGTCATTGCTCAGCAAGGTGAATTACGAAAACGGCATCAAGAAGGATTAGAAAATCAAGCGAGCTGTTTGACCTTAGTGACGAATGCTGTGGTGGTCTGGAATACGATCTATCTAAATGCCGCATTGGAGTACATCGAACGGCAGGGCTATGTAATGACTGAGGAGGATAAATCACATCTCTCACCGGCGCGATGTGGACACATCAACCCCTATGGAAAATTCAGCTTTGATATCCCTAAAGTGCAGAGTTTGAAAGGGTTACGACCTCTGAATACTATTAAAAAAGCAAACTCTCAAAACTCCTAGTGCATACTCAGTAAAGGTTATAGCGATTTCCAGTATGAAGAATTAGTAAAAATTGGAGGCTAGAATCCATACCCCACAAGCGTTACAGCCTTAGCGTTGTTTATCGTTCCATTGCCGATGCTGTTGGCGAATGTACTACGAGAGATTTTTTTGTATTATCAAAACCTGAAAATTTGTCAATTCTAGGGAGTGGCTAACGCTGCAAATCGCGATGTCCGGGTTTGAGCATGCGGTGTTCCCTGCAACCATGAAACAATGCGTTTTACATTGATCGCAGTACTTGTGAGCACATGCTGCAAGCGCGTTTTAGCTAATCCTAAATAGCGAGATCGCCTCATTCCAAAGGCATTGACTCCTGCGAAATAGTCCCTTCAATCCCGCTCGCTTGTTATAAGTCTGTTGCCATTCTTCTGTATTTTGTTGCTTTCGAACCTCTTGCAATGCTTGATGTCTTTTTTAGTGCGTAGGGTCAGAGACCTCGCTTCAGTGGGGGAACGAGTACATAAACCACGATGCTGACACAATCGACAGTCTGTCCGGGAGAACTTGACAACAATCACTCGGTTGCCCCAAGCATCTTTGCTCCTTTCCAAGTTCGGCTTTTTTGCCTTGAGGACAAGTCACTCGTCGCGTATTCCAATTGATCTTGAATTGGTCTAAATCATATGCTTCAGGGGTTTTGGCTTGCCAACTTGAGTTGGGTCGTGTGGGGCCAATTAATGTCACTTCATATCGACTTGGCTTGTTACAAGCAATTCACTATCAACATAGGCTGAGTCGACAATATGTTCACTTGGAAGTAAGTCTTTGAGTTTCAGTGCCTTGTGTACTTTTCAGTCTGATCGACATCAGCAAGATGAGCATGGGTCGTCAGGACATTAGTAATCAGATGCATCTGATTCTCGTCACAGGATTCTGTTAAATGTACCTTGTAACCAACCCAGGTAGTGGTTCTCTTATTGGCATAGTGAGCCTCAGGGTCATAGGGTGAATCGAAGCGCTGACCTGCAGGAGGTAAATCCTTCGCGGGGCGAAGCCGGACTTTGCCGCGTTCAACGAAGTATTGATGGACCCAAGTCAGACGCATAATCTCAACAGTTTGAATCTGGCGCAGATGAATAGGAGTAGTTTCATCCCAAAGCTTTTCAAGCAACTGCATCCCATCCCTGCCAATCATTTCAGCGTGTTTTGGCGTGCTGCTATTCCCTTAGGCAGATGATACTCTTCTACTGGTAATGCGTAACGGCCATACCAATCTTGTGGAACCCATTGCTGCAACCAATCAGGATCAATTCCAGCGATCTCGTTCAGCACCGCTCGCAAGGTTTCTCCAATACCTTCAAGTCGATTCAGCATCCGAATATGAGCGATGACATGGGTGGCGTCTGTTCGTTGCTTACCACCTGCTTTGAGCCATTCTTTCTCTTGGCATCGTTGCAACAAGAGATCGAGTAGATGCTGTTCCGTATGACTTTGGATAAGACGCTGACGGAATTCACATAGCACCGAGAAATCAAATCCTGAATCGGTTAATTCTAGTCCTAGCGCATATTTCCAATCAATTCGACTGCGGACAGCATCTGCTGCCTTCCGATCAGTCAGTCCTTCCATAAACTGCATGACACAGATTAGAGCTAAGCGCCAGGGACTAATAGCAGGTTGACCTTGAGCTGGATATAAAGCTGAGAAGTCTTGATCGGTGTAGATGGTTCCTATCTCTTCTCTTAAAGCCATGAACACATTGCCTTTAGGGAATGCAGCATGTGCAACACGAATAGTTTCTTCAGGTATAAAACCAGGAGCATGCGGTTGAAGTGACATAGTGTTGAGAGTTCTGATAACGATTAGTTTGGATACTCAACTAATTATCAGTGCTTATTTTTGTACTTTAGATAGCAAAGTGAAATCAGGTTTTGATAATACAAAAAAATCTCTCGTAGTACATTCGCCAACAGCATCCATTGCCCCGTAAACCCCATTCTCGGATTTTATTTTTCCACTCACCATTAAGAACCTTAGTCCTCACCTGAAGCAGTAAATGAGCCCCCTTGGGTGTCCAGCGCATCTGTTGCTTTTTCTCCATCCGCTTGGCAATCACTTGGTTGACAGCCGACTCGACAAACCCCGTTGAAATCCTTTCTCCACAACGATATCGCTCCCCATAATTTTGAATAAAGTCCTGGTTATTTTCGATATAAACTCGGAACTCACTAATCGCCTTTGCCATCTTGTCGAGCTTTGGATACTCGATCTCCAAACCCTCAGTATCCATCTCCAGAGAATCAATGTGCTCCATTGCCCTAAACACATTGCCATGCCACAGATGCCACTTGATATGGTTGTCTAGGCGATCAATCATTTGCTCTCCCTTTTCAGGATCATAGTGTTTCACCCCTTTGAGGTATTGGCCCAGCACCGTAATCCTCATCGTGATATGAAACCAGTCGAGTAAATGCTCCGCTTGGGGATTCATATACATCTGCAAAGAACGCACTGAATCCCCGCCATCCGATAGGAACGTCACTTGCTGGTTCATCTGCATTCCCTGAGACTGCAGCATCTCAAATAACCGACGCTTGGGTTTGACATCATAGGTTTGGACAAACCCCAAACACTTACTTGCTCCTGTATCAGGAATACTCTTGCCTACTATGACTTCAAACGATTTACTGGATTCATTATCTTTATCTGGATAGCGCTTGATATAACCACCATCAATCCCAACAACCAGAGGTAGATCAGGACGGGGCAACTGTTCCCAATCACGGGGGCATCCGTCCGCAAACATCAATTGCTCCTCTCCCAATTGGTCATCGAGTCTCTGACCTAGCTCGTGGACATGGTTGCGGACACTTGAAATATTGATCTGCCCATCCAGTGGAAGCACTTCAGTCAGCAAATCGACGCTGAGACCATAGGACATCAATGCCGCAAACTTTGTTTGCAAGTACAGATACTCAGGCGATGTTCGCTCACCAAGCAACTGCGTCAACGGGCTAAAACTCTTCTTAGCATGGCTTTTGCAGCTGCAATGAAATAATCGTGGACTATCCAATTGCAGCTGGCCGAAAACGCTTCGATAAACTATCTGGTGTCGACCTTTATGTTTACGAGGTTGACCACAATCTGGGCAGGGGGTTTGCTGCTCAATGTAGTCGTCCACCTGGGCTTCTACTATCTCTTGCTGAATAGTCTGAAGCATCCGCTTTGACTCACCCAAGGTCAGCCCCAAAGTTGCTGAAGAAAGGTGATCGCGTTTGAGCTGGGCCACTTCTTGTTCAAACTCTATGGCTCCCTCATCAGATTCAATGACCAGAGTGATTTTGATGTTCATCAGTCGAAATAGATAATTTGTTCTCGGAATGCTGGATCCTCATCCAGAGGGGATTGCTGAAGACGGCCATTGAGTTTGGCAAAATCAAGCTTTTCAAAATTCAGCCAGTATCGAAGCCACCTCAATTCCGACTTGCTCTTATTGATTTCACCACTGTCAAGCATTTGGGCAATCTCACAGGCGATATAAAAGTCTGAGAATTCTCCACGCAACTTTTGAAAGGCTATTGGTCCGCCACAGTCTTCAATAGGACCACAGCGTTTACCTGCTGTACATTTGGGGTAGGATTCTCCTGAGACAGGTTCCGATATAGCTTCAACTCGAAGCTGAACCTGCCAGTTGTCGTAGAAATTATATTCGTACACAAAGCGCTCACGGACTCTCAGGCCCAGGTCAAAGAGCCTAACCTCATGAGCATCCCCAGAAAACCAAAGGCCACCGGGTCGATAAATACCGTAATCCTTCGCGTGAATCTTGAAGCAGTGTAGATATTCGTCACTCCAATCAAACGCGATCTGAAGTATGTAATGGAGCTGTGCAAGCGTCGTATCTCCTGGAATTAGAAGCCGTCGCCAGATCATGGGGCTGATGTCAGCAATGACAGCCTTAAGCTGAAATAGGGCCGTAGTTGACGTGGCAGTCATAGCCTTGAGGAAGTGTTCTGGGGATCAATCCGCACGATAAGATAGCCTCAAAAAGTGAAGGTTATGAGACAGCATGATAAGTGTGTCTCAATTCATGTCTTATTATGCAATTATCGAAGAGTCTTAGACATTATGAAACGTTAAGGTGAGTCATCATGGCTGTTGTTGGCTATGCGCGTGTCAGCTCAGTAGGGCAGAGTCTCGATGTCCAACTTGAAAAGCTCAAGCATTGTGACAAAATCTTCAAGGAAAAACGTAGCGGTGTATCTAACAAGAGACCAAGGCTGAAAGCTTGCCTTGAATATGTTAGAGAAGGCGATACACTTGTCGTCACTCGCTTAGACCGATTAGCACGTTCTACACTCCACCTCTGTCAGCTGGCCGAACAATTGGACAAGAAGCGAGTCAACCTTCAGGTGATTGACCAGAGCATCGATACAGGGGATGCAACCGGACGGCTGTTATTTAATATGCTGGGAGCGATCTCACAGTTTGAAACGGAAATACGCGCTGAACGACAAATGGATGGAATTCAAAATGCGAAAGCTCGTGGGGTGAGGTTTGGTCGAAAAAAACAGCTGACTCAGGCTCAATGTTCTGAGCTACGTCGTAAAAGGGCGGATGGTGTCCTAATCAAAACTTTAATGGAAGAGTATAACCTCTCAAAAGCAAGTGTGTATCGATACCTCGGCCAGGAATAGTATGTTCCGGTAGACCTCAGGATCCCTGCTTGATATAGTTTCCCCCGGTTTTGATCACTCTCCAAGTTGATAAATTAGAGTCAGGAGAACGGGACGCGATCATGCAGACATTGACGAGTTGGGAAGAAAAGGGCCTTATTCGTGGCAGGCAAGAGGGAGAAGCCACCATAGTCCTCCAGCAACTTGATTACAAATTTGGGAAATTACCCCCTGAAGTTGAAGCTCAGATCCAATCCCTAGCAATTCATCAGATTGAAGCACTCTGTAAAGCGCTATTGGACTTTGGCGAAATAGATGATTTAATCGCTTGGTTAGAAAATCTGGAAAATCCCTAAACCTCTGAAAAATTGTGCTGAGGTTTGAGCGATGGCTCGACACATTGACCACAAGTGCTTGAAGTGCGTTGACTACTTCAGGGCAGAAGCTAAAGCGGATTCATGGACCGTAAGGGGATGGCTGCTGACAGGATAATACCTGTGACAGCAAACGCTCTCACTACCGAAATCAAAAACAGAACAATGCCAAGCGCAAGGGAAACTACGCTGATCAGAAATCGGAAGCAACACCAGTTGAGACTACTGAAACCTTCTCAATTCCCGTCCAAACCCCACCTGTGGCACTGCTCTACCTGTACAAGGAGCATCCCAAGGATACCCACCACCATGCCCTGGCTGTGAGTGTCTGGCAAGGCAGTAAGAAGTTAGCGGAAATTGAGGCTGTCCACTGCATGGGCATGACCAATACCCAGGTACGTCATTATCTAAATAATGTGCTGAAGGTACTGCGCGATCGCTTTGGTATCACGGAATATGAGCCACCGATCCGCATGGAGCCAACCGAGTGTGAAATACCGGAATGTCCGCTGAAGGATAAGCGCCATGTTCACTCAGCTTGAGCTAGATTTTGCCAACACCTTGACCTCTGCACTGGATGAGCCTGAACGAGAAGATATTTCTTGGATGTGAGTTTCATTGGAGCGTATAACGTCAATTGGACCTCAACAGCTAAGAGAGAAAGGATCTTCTCTTTAGAAAGCTTTTTGCCACCCTATTGTCAAAAGCCAATCGGTTTCAAGTTGCGGTCCATCTAAGGATTGGTACACAGGAAGCGCAAATTCTATCCCTAGTCTGTGACCAGCAAGGACTCCCTTATCCACCAAAAAGTTAAGCCCCAAACCAACATCTAGGCGAATGCCTCCTCTGAGATTGGGATCTGCCGTTGGAATCAAGGCTGGATTTAATCGAGGATCAGCCCCTGTGATATTGCCCCAGGTGTTGCCATTTAGACGCACAGAGGTGCTGAACCAATTATTCCAACGTCGGGCTCCCCATCCGGTAACGTTGAAACGATTGCCTAAGCGATAGCTATTCCCATTGGTCCCTAATCGGATGGTTCCCAGGGCTTGACCACCCCAAGACCAATTATCCGACTGCCCTAAATAAGTGATTCCTGGCAATAAATCAAACGTCCCCGAGCCAAGCTGCATGGGATAAGGCAAAACTTGATTAGGGCCTGCAGGTGTGTCATCTCTTTGGTTGGTTGAACCTGTGGGAAAACTGATGCCAGCATTCAAATGAAGCCGTTGTCGATCTTGGTCCAGGATTTTGTATAGACCCATCAGTCGGATATCGCCAAAGCCATCCGACTGAGTGGTAAAGTTGACTCCCATGCGAGTCACATGATCCATACTTTTGAAAATGTATGGTGCCATCACACTGACAGTCAGTTCATCGGTTGGTGCATACATGACTCCCAACATGTGCATGTCCATTGTCATTTCTGTTGGGGTAACTGGAAACTGCTCTAGCACTTGAGCAGGTGATAGGTCTGTTGTGCCATCACGATTACCAGCCATATCCATGCGCATGAAACGATAGGAAAACATGACTTCGCCAGCATCGTGAGTATGGTCTCCCATTACACCAATCGGGGCATGACCATCGGGACGACCTGAACGCCAGAGGTCGCTTCTGCTCTTGTTCTCCGTATCTGAAGGCTCTTCCAGATTGGATGGGTCTCCATCTGTTTCCTTTAGCTCAGCGCCTTCAGTCGATTCAGTTGTAGGACGGTCTGCTACCAAGTGAGACTGCAAATTAGCTGTAGTGATTTTCTGCCAGTCTTCAGTATTATCAACAGATACAGTACTTAGGCGATCAATGACCGTAATATCATTCGTTGTTCTATCAACTTCAGAAGGGGAAGAGTTGACTAAGGGAAATAATGAAGAAATACCTATCAGAGTCTGTTCGTTAGGTTCGGTATTGCCACTGTCAGCATGGCAAGGATTAGTCCCTATCAACATAGCCAGACCCATGCTGACCCAACAAAGAGAGGTTTGAAAGGGAAAAGAGCATTGATGGACTTTCAAAGTAGATTTTTATTCTTGCTAGAGGTTTAAGCGATCATTCTGATGAAATCTTGAAAGGGAGTCAAAAGACAGTTTGTCAAACTTGATAGAAATTGACGGAGTTAAATCTTGAGGATGACCTACCCTTTAAGGCGAATTAAAGTAGGCATTTTAAGCTCAATCATTATCCAACCTTAGAACTTGATTCTTGTGGTAGGATTCAGAAACAATTTTATAGATTCGGTTCTAACGGGGAACAGCCGTTAGAGGAAACGGGGAAAGTCCGGTGTAAATCCGGCGCTGTCCCGCAGCTGTGATGAGGCTTTGTCCTCAGAGTCAGAACGCCCGCCGAGTGATTACTCACTTTCACAACATCTGCGAGGTATAGATGATGAATGATTCAGCTTTAATTAAGTCACGGTTGCATTGTCATTGGAGCATCACTACATAGCTTTGGTGATGATAAGGGACCAGAAATTAAGTGGCTTTCTACCAAGTACGACCATTCTTTAAAACGCCTGGGTGGATTCGGTAGAGGTAACTGCACGACAACAGAGTGTGCTCCTCACTTGACATTCCCCCAATCCCCTAATGCGTAAACGCTGGATCGTTGGGTTTCTTAGAAGCCTTGTCGGTTGAGTTTTATAAGCAACTCCATAGGGTTATAGGTCCCAAAGTTACTAAAACCCTTCGCTTCATAAATAAATTAATTCTTAGGACAACACAATCATGACCATAAAGACCATGACCCTGGGCTATGCCCGCATGGGTAGGCATCGGGAAGTGAAGAAAGCTCTGGAAGCTTATTGGCGCGGTGATGTAGATACCAACAGCCTACACACTAACGAACGCGACATCGAGGCAGGAATTGCCAATCTGCCCATGCAGCAAATCTGGGTGAATCCTGACTGTGGTTTGAAAACACGCCGCTGGAAAGAAGTCATGCCGTCACTCAAAAACATGGTGGCGGCCCAACAGTTACGGGAGGAGATCAATGCGACCCCCCACTAGCGTCTGGCAGGGCTATTCAGGCTACTGGCAGTCAGCCTTTATTCGAGAATATTTACTCCCCATCGGCCATGCTGCCTGGCAAGGATACCTGACCCAGTGGCGGGGACTAGTGTCTTGTGATGTGGACGTTGTTGATGTCTCTACTCTGGACTGGCATATCGATCCGGTGGAATACGGCATCCAATACATTCCCAAGGCTGAGATGCAACGCTATCTGGAACCCCATAACCTGGACATGGATTTTGTCCATCGTTTGATGGAGGCGGCTATGACCTATCAACCAGGACAAGATATTCTTGTCGCCATCCTTGGTAATGGGCAGGTGGATATCAATTGGTTGCAGAACTTAGCGATTTCCCCACCCGATTGCTATCACGAAATGCGTAGCCGCCACTCAGAATTCGCTCTAGGACTCAGCTCTGGCGGGAGGTGCAAGGATGGCTGTTGAATCCAGAACCACTTGGCTTCAAGCCTTTGTCGCTACCAACATACTGACGCTGGGATATAACGCTTGGTATGGTTTTCTGGCGGGTGAGCGAGGAGTCGTAGTATGCAATATCTGTAATCCTTCGTGACGGTGGCGTCTTGTCCAACTGCTGACCCCACTCCTAGATATCCCAATAGTTTTGGCATTTGAAAGTCCCACGCCATAAAACATAGTTCATAAGCGATGAATTCTACAGACAAGTGTCTTGATATAAAATTTACGCTGTATTTAGTGCCATCCCAGAAGTGTATTGACGCTCAACATCAGGCCTAAACATAACGTAACAAAGGCGCTGAGGACAAGTAAGCGGTGACGCAGCGTCTGCAAAAATGGCAAGGGCGGTAACTGCTCGAACCATCGCGAGTATAGACCGTAGCCAGTCCTAAAGCAGAGAGTACGGACACCAATTTCAGACTAAAGCTGCTGACCAGCAGCAAGCCCAACGTAGTTTGTTGAAGAGCGATCGCCGAGAGCAGCAGCACTAAGGCAGAAGGACAGGGAATCATTCCCCTTGCAACGCCGAGCGCTATCAAAGATTGCCAGGTGATTTTAGGGGT
Organism: Acaryochloris sp. CCMEE 5410; assembly: GCF_000238775.2. Taxonomy (NCBI): domain Bacteria; kingdom Bacillati; phylum Cyanobacteriota; class Cyanophyceae; order Acaryochloridales; family Acaryochloridaceae; genus Acaryochloris; species Acaryochloris sp. CCMEE 5410. The sequence continues at coordinate 16,418 of NZ_AFEJ02000015.1, forward strand.
TGTCCCTGGTTCCCTCTCTGTCAGCCCTCCTACCTGGATTGCATTCTTTGAAAAGGGGTGATAGATTGTGACACGCGGCCACAGGTCTATCTAACACAAGTCTGCTTTTGCCAGTACTTTGCATAAAAACTCCATCGGGCTTTTTCATTCGCTGAAGGCTTTCTAAGTGCTAAAGGAAAGGAATGCTGAAACAATCTCTCTTTGCAGTTGCGCTGTGCTCCGGTTTACTGGTTGCCTGTCAACCATCGGGTGATTCCCCCTCTCCAGACGCCACCACTTCTCCAGATGCTAACGCTTCAGGGTCCGGGACGCTGAAGGTAGCGGCCAATGGTGAAGACTTTGTTCGCCAAGGCTTCACCTCTAAGGATGGTTGGCAGATCAGCTTTGATCATGTCTACGCCCATTTGTCTGAAATTAAAGCCTATCAAACCAATCCCCCCTTTGACCCCGATACAGAAGCACCGCTGCAGTCCACCACTGAAGTAGTGCTGCCTGCTGAAACAGTG
>NZ_AFEJ02000016.1 GCF_000238775.2 Acaryochloris sp. CCMEE 5410
CCTCCTGAATCAAGAAACGTCCTTAAGAAAAGTACCCGTCAAAAACTAAAACGGGCGAGCATGGATGAAGCGTATATGCTCAAAGTTCTAGGCGCTTCTATTCCTTTACAGTCTAGCCTTTCAGAGACATAATTTTCTTGCGCTTACCCTGACCATCATAGTAGATTATTATGGGTGGAAACTGGTCGCCCTTACGCATAGCTTCAGCGTACCTTCTTACAACAACGTCATTTATATTGGACCGAGGTTGTATTTCCTTGTCAAGGATGATTGATGGCATCTTTAATACTATTTGTTTATGCGTACTCATTAGATCAACCTTCATAAGATGTTTTTGAAGTAAATATTAGACAAACTAGAAAGTGTGTACAGCGAAATACGGCCTAATGAAGAAATTTCAGAATTTTAGATTGCACTGACTGATCTGAGATTTAGCTAGAACGTTGTTTCACAATTAGGCATGGCGTTGCTATGTGTACGTGAAAAATACAAGGGAGTTTTAGGCTCAAATAGAATATCAATACTAATGTAGATCATTTTCTATAAAAAGGAAAGTGATTTTTTTAGAAAAAAGTTAAAATTTTTTCTTATCGTAGGTTAATACATTAACCTTTACACTAGAGATATTGCTATGCTGTATCTTAAACATGCCAGAGAGCCGCCTTGGGACATTTTGGACTACCCAGGAAATAGCCGACGCCTTGTCCAAATCTCGGCAGTTCGTTGTTGATGCTATTAACGGAAAGTCAACTCAGCGACCACTTCAAGCTATTAAAATTAGTGGAAAGTGGTTTGTTAGTGACAAGGATGCACAAGATTTTATTCAGTATCATCGTCGGAAAGAATCGTTTGTCAGTCCTATATTTGTAGCGCGAGCGATCGGTCGGTCTCGTCAATTCGTTATGGATGCAATAACTGGTTATGGCGGAAGCCGTACTCCTATCTTAAAGGCTAAGAGACAAAGTAATCGATGGCTCATTTCAACATCTGATGCTGAGGAGTTCATTCAAAATCAAATTGAGAACCAAAATGAAAACCTAGAATCTATTCCAGTAAATCTCACTGAATGGTTTCGTAACCACTATCCTGAAAATTGGAAGCCAATCAAAGAGTTATTAGGTGAAAGGACATCATTAGTGGGATTTAGGGGGGCAGGCAATTGGGTTAGTCGGGCAAAGAGGATTCGACTTGGAAGAAAGACCTTTTTGCTCGTTGCCAGTATTCTCTCATTAGAATTGGATCGAGAGGACAAACAAAAATCAACTCATAAAACTTTCAGTATACGCTTCCAAGTTTTTTCTAAAGGAACGGAAGCATATCTTCCTGATGGCTTAAAACTATTGGTAGCGAGGGATTCTGGTAGTACAAGTCAGATACAAGCTGGAAGTGGAAGAAATATTGATCGTTGGGTGCAGATTTTAATGGAAAACTTGAAGTTAGGAGATGAATTTTCTGTAATCATTACAGTTGGAGATACATCATCTGCTGAGCGATTTACGCTCTAGTTGGAACAATGGGCAAAACAATATTATTAGAATTGCGGGCAAAAGGAGAGGGTTTGAAAGATGGATGCTCAGTGACACTTCAGCTTCAAGAAGATGGTAAACCAGGATATTCAAGAATTCCTGGTAGTTTACCGCCAGCACCAGAATTAGAAGCTGCCTATATAGCTTGGAAATGTGCATATCATGCTCTTGATAATCAATTAAGAGGCAAAGGTGTAGCTACAATAACTATAAGTAATCGAGAGATTCAAGGTCTAGGTTGTACGTTAGGAGATTGTCTAAATCAGTGGTTAAATTCAGGAGAAGTTGGTTTTCAACCTGTCAGAGATAAACTGATTGCAGCCTTAAATCAAAATAATGGTGAAACTCGAATTGTAGTGCAATCAGATATGGATGCAATCTACAAAATGCCCTGGCATTTGTGGACACTACTAGATGAATGTCCAAGAGCAGAGGTTTCAGTAAGTCCCCTTACTTCAGAAAAATCTCATACAAAAGTACAAGTTAGAGATAAAGTTAGAATTTTAGCTGTTATCGGAAATAAAAATGGTATTAATTTAAAGAAAGATAAAAGTATACTAAAACAAGTTTCGAGTAAAGAAGCAGAGATTTTATTCCTTCTTCAGAAACCACAAAGGTATTTTTATCAAGCACTACGGGAAGAAAAAGGATGGGATATTCTTTTTTTTGCAGGTCATAGTTGGACTGAAGGTAATCAAGGAGTACTTCATATAAATCAAAATGATAAATTAACTATAAGTGATCTAAAGTACGCAATGCGTTCAGCAATTGAGAAAGGACTTCGATTAGCAATCTTCAATTCATGTGATGGATTAGGACTAGCTTGGGATCTAGCTAAGCTTCATATTCCTCATGTCATTGTTATGAGAGAACCTGTGCCAGATAAATTAGCATATGAGTTTTTCAATCATTTTTTCAAAGCTTTTGTAGGAATAGATTGTGAAGAGCAATCACTTTACTTAGCAGTGAGATCTGCTAGAGATAAACTTCATGATTTTGAAAGAGAATTTCCTTGTGCAAGTTGGCTACCAATAATATGTCACAATCCATCTGAAGTATCTCTCACTTGGAATAATTTACGTCAACCAGTTACACAAACAAATCAAAGTTCATATGAGTATATTGCCAAAGATATAAATGATTTTTATATGTATTATGCTAACCAAATTTCTCAAGCAAAAAAAGAAATATGGTTAACAAGTGATGGATTTAATATGCAGAACTTATCCAGCTTTCATTATGCAGAAATAATAAAAAATTCTATGAAAATAGCACTAAATAATGGAGTAAAAGTCTACAGATTCCAAATTTTAAAAACTATGCATCTTAATTGGATTAGGGAGCTAAAAAAAATAAAAGATCTTTATGAAGATAATTACATAATTTATGCTAATCCTAGGTTTGATGAAATAGAAAACTTTTGTGTTATTGATCCTGGAACAATTCACACCATAACTGAGACTATGTTCTCAAAAATTCAACCGACAGCACAATACTCAACTGCTGAAGTAGCAACATTTATTCATGGAAATCAATCATGGTCCAATCGAATTTTAAGACGAATACAGACTGTGATTAATCAAAAGGATACACAAATGTATTCAGCAAGTGAACTATCTCATCTTTATAATCAACTTTTCTTAGAAAGGAAGCAAAAGTTACTTGAATGGAAACAGAAGAATCCAAACCGCACTGATGAAGAATGTTCACATGGTTCAGGAGTCTTTGACTCTGAAATTTTTGGAAATTTACAAAGGGGGCAAGAGTTGTGAAAATTTTGGTAATGATGACTGGAGGAACAATTTCACAAAAAGCAGTTGATGGAAAAATGCAGATTGTATTCTCTAGTGAAGAATTACTTTCAAGAATTTCTACTTCTGCTGAATTAACGTTTATTGATGTAGCTAAAGTAAGTGGTGCAGAACTTCAACTTCAACACTTGTTTGATATTAAAAATATTGTCAAGAATCACGATGATTTTGATGGATATTTACTCATTACTGGTACAGACAGTTTAGAAGAAATAGCATTTGGTCTTGATCAATTAATTCCACCTGAGAAAAGTTTTGTTATAACAGGAGCTGTGAAACCAGCCGATGCTATGGGTTATGATGGTGAAGCAAATTTGCATGACGCTTTGAAAGTTATTCAGTCACCAATTTCAACTAAATTGGGTATTCTTGTTACGATCAACGAGGATATCCATGTTGCCCGATATTTAAGGAAACAGGATTCATCACTTATTGGTACTTTCAAATCTCATCCTGGACCTATCGGCCAGATACGCAGGGGAGAAGCAGTTTTTTACTATACTTCTGTTCCATCTTATCAGCGTACTTTGAATTCTGATAAGAACTTAATTAATAATAAAGTTAGTATTTGGACTATGGCTTTAGATCCATGTTTAGATGAATCTACTTTAGAGCATTTAGATGGTTTGGTAATAGCTGGTATGGGAACAGGTTCTGTTGCTAATTCTATTGTTGATCAACTATCACCTAAATGGACAAGTAAAATACCTATTGTGATTACATCTCGTTGCCAAGTAGGTTTAAATTATGATGATTATTACTATAAAGGAAGTCTCCAGAAATATGAAGAAAAGGGATTTCGAATAATAGGTTATGAAGAATTGAATCCTTTGCAAGCTCGGATAAAACTAATGCTAGAACTTGCAACTTAAGAGTAAAAATAATGTTCAATATCTAACTATTTTAAACCAGAGGTAAGAGATTAGATATAATATTTGTATTACTGTAATTGATTATAGAAAAGTGGATTAAGTTGCATCCATAACATACTGTTTTGTAACTAATCACAATTTATGCAGTTAAGAAGGAAGAATTGAAAAAAATCATTCTCACCCTTCTACAATAGAATGTCCGCAAGTTTGTCCCAGTGAGGTTTTCCTGATGCCTTCTGCCACTTCAGAAAAACTGAACCAGCTCCGCCAACAGCTCCAAGAATGCACGAATCCCAAGGTAGCTCAGGTTCTCAAGAGTGCGATCTCAAAGCTCGAAGCTCAGCTCAGCCAAGGTAAAACCCAAACCAAGACACCTAAAGCAGACCATTCCAAGATTGCTGAGCGGAAGGCTGCTCTCAAGAAATCCCAACGGGAAGCTAATCGGATTGCATCACGACAACAGCGAACGGCACTGAAACCCCCTTCACTGAGTACGGTAGAGCCTGAAGCAACATCTCAGAATGGAACGGCCACATCACAGTCTCAAAACAAGTCACAAGAACTATCGACGGCCCAAAGTGAGGACTCCTCAAGCCAGAACACCCCCAAACTACAGACTGACCCATCTCTTCAAAACGTCAACCCCGCCCCTGCAAATCAGCCTCAGGCAAAAGCAACGCCTCAACTACAGCAAACTGCCAAAACTTCCCAAACCAAATCCAAGCAGCGAAACCGTCCTAGACAGAAACAGCCCTTGCTTCCTGGAAATGGAACCCACCGGGCCTGGTGCCAGGTTCCGGGAATCATCCGGGTTCAGGAGGGGGAGGAAAGCCTCAATTATGTCCTAGAGCTTGACGGCCACCAGATCCCATTGAGCGTAAAGACTCGATTTACGAAGTTGATAGGCGCATCCTTGGATCAACCCTTGATGGTCAAATGCTATCCCCGGATTATTGACGGGCAAATTAAATCTGCTCAATTTTGTGGAACTGATGAATGCACATCTGAGAAGTCTGAAGATTGGATTCTCATCGGAGTGTGGAATGCGGACAAGCAGAGGGTGTTAGTACAGCGCGATTGGAGATGCGATCAGAGGAGGCGCATCCTCCAGCACTCCCCTCTGGTGCGAAAGGAATGCCTGGAGCAGCTTGAGGGTCGTAAGCTCTATCGCTTTGAGTGTCAGAGGGAGGGGATTACGGTCACGGTGGTGGGTGCTGAAGCGAACTAAGTATGTTGTCTTTTTTCTCAGGTTTTCAGCAATCAGGCTAGGACCGATCTTGTTAAGGTTGCCAGTCCACAGGCTCCTCAAAGATTTCTGCCTTAGAAAAGGGGCAAGATTGAGGAAGTTGCTTGGGGTCAAGGGGGGTTTCTCGGTTGACTAGATCGAGTCCGTCCTCATAACCGATGCCAATCGCTTCGCTCAGATAGGGTTTTAAGCTAGGATTTTCCTTGAGATGGCGTTGAATTCTCCTGCGTTGCTCTTGAATGGTTGCAGCCCAGCTTTTAGATCGAGCCTCTGGCTGATAGTGCCACTTAAGCAGATGTCCCAGCAGCACTCCCAATCGGTTGCAAAGCTCCCGCCGCTCCTGCTTACCCAACGAATCAATCTCCTCGATCAAGTTTTCGACATCCACTAGCTCCCACTGCTGAGTTTTCAACAGGTCTATTTGACGCTGTGTCCAAGCGTAAAAGTCTTGATCATAGAGAGTGGTGGTTTGCATAAGAATCAGCGCCCTGTTCTAAACTATTGTATCCAAATCCGCCTAAATCCACCCATGACCACTCCCCACCTCTCCTTCAGCCTTACCATCCGACTAACCTCTGAACAGCTCGGATTCCTTGCCTATCTTTATCCCAATGACGATCCTGAAGACGCCCTGATCAAGCTCCTTGAACGCGCCCGGAATCGAGCCATCCGCAAGGCTGAGCAGCAGGTGCATGTTTTGTATCCCGGCCAGGAAGCAGAGGAAGGGCAGGATATATCGCCAGAACAGCCTATCAGCCAGGTGGATGACCGGGTGGAGAATCCTATCGGAGAATTGCAGGAGCTATGCCAGAGGCAGCAAGTATCATTGCCCAACTACGAATTTGAGGCATTACCGGAAGGTTTTTTCTGCACAGTGCAAGCAGTGGGGCTGAAGGGAACTGGAGAGGGACCATCGAAGAAGATGGCGAAGATGGAGGCAGCGAGGGAGTTGTTGGGGGTGATCGGAGGATCATAGCTAGAATCTTTCCCATTGCAATGTCTATGGTATGCCTAAAACTACGTATTATCGCTATCAGGGGAAACCACTAGAGATTAGCGTTTATCTATCGCTATAAATCGGTATTTACGCTGTTTTACTCTTAAATACTTTGTCTGATGATATAGAAGCACTCAAGAGCAAAGCACAGAAATCATGTTAACCAGTTTGTTGGCCGAAGCATTAGCCGTTACCTTTGATAATTTGAACATGACAGCAAGTATCTTGGATTGTGCAAAAGAAGCCTCTGAAGACCTAAGCCCAGAGGCAAGACAAAGGTTAGGACTGGTCCATACAGGCTTAGCAATGGCTATTCAGGCGCTGGAATGCGATGAACTTCAGCACCTGATCAGGCAATCTGAAGTCTATTGTGATTTCTAAAGAATATTGGGCTGGTGGTCTGAGAGTCTACTATTGAGCATCAGAGAATTATGGAATGGTGGACTTTTCGGTGTCACTGTCGGCCAGTATTCTAGTAATCATTCTCTCTCACAGTATTACCCGTGCCTTCTCAACCCTCCAAAGACAACCAGGGACCGATCTCTGAACCCATCAACCATTTGATTGATGAACAGATGGACCGGATCACTGATGCCAACCTCCCCCTCATGGAGAAATTTGGAGAAGCCGCTCGTCAAGTTGCAATCGCGCAATCTAAAACAGAAGGCAGAGGAATAATTTTGGGATTGCAGAGTCCCAGCTCCAAGAAATTCCTGCATGTACAGCAGCAGAGTATCATCCCGGCATTGTGGATGACTGCCGTCTCCTTTAAGCGCAAAGTCGCTCAACGAGTTGAAGCGTATGACCCAAGTCAAGAAGCTGTCGTGGTCATGGTGGTGCCCCCAACTGCTCAGTTATTTCATGCGACCGCAGGTGAGATGGAACTACTGGAAATCCAAGAAGTGGAGCAGACCTCCATCCAACTACCTGCTGGGGTAAAGATCCGATCCGAACAACAAGGTCAGGTTTTTATCTACAACTTCACCCACAAGAAGTTGGGAAAATTGGGTCGAATTGTCGTCAAACCCTATCGTGGCAATCAAGCTCAGATTGACTACGAGCTAGCTGATACTGGATTTGATCCGAGCGCTAAACAGCGACGAGATATTTTTGTCCCTCTTGCTCAGGAATTGATGCAGCGGATTGATCTAGGGTTGATGGGGTAGCTGCGGAACTATTGGCTGCTTCAGGTGTCAGGGGGAGTAACCAATCAGGTGATCCAAGGCTTAAACATGGATGAACATAATGCCTGGAGTATAATCGAATCACTGAGGTTGTGCCTGAATTTGGTAGTAAAGGATTACTGGCATATGGACAATCTTCTTCCCTTTGGGGGGTTATCGCCCCATAAAATCCGGGTGTGTTGCCCCAAGTCATTTGAAGATGCCGAAGAAGCGATCAACGCGATTAAAGCGGATGATATGCTCCTAGTGAATTTGGCGGCTTTGGAATCCAAACTGGCCCAGAGACTAACAGACTACATAGCTGGTAGTACTTTTGCGCTATCAGGAGAGCGAATGGAGATTGGGAAAGGGGTTTTCTTGTTTGCTCCACCTACTTTTTCAATTAGAAAGATTGTGGCATCTGCTTGCTGTGAATTCCGGATATTCCGGGCTCTTGCAAGCTTTTGGTGATGATTTGGAAATCGCCTTCCAACAATACACATAGGCTATTTCAGCTCGTAAGAATAAACCGCCGACTCAATAAATCGAGTTCAGCACGGCCAAACATTTGGCGTTTCAGCATTTTTAAGCGGTTGATCAGTCCTTCAACCGGTCCATTACTCCACTTCAGTGACAGCCCTGCTCTCACTGCGTCATAATCATCCAGGAGTCCTTTGGCAAAACTAGCTATAGCTGGGAGCGCACTGTCTGTCGCACGTTTGAGCCAGTTATCAAATTCATCAACTTTCTGCTCCCGTACCATCTGAGCAAAATCTTGAGTGAGAGTGATCGCTTCGCCAAAAACTACACAGTACTTCTTTAGGTAAGCGAGAAGCTCTTTGCTATCCTCATCTGACTCTTCATGATGACTGAATACTAGCCAGGTTGCCCGCTGGGCTGTTAATGGGAAGTAAGGTGATTCAATACACTGAACAGGTTGTGATTGTTCTGGTGGTTGCACCTGTTTCAAACACCTAAGGTAACAAGCTACGACGTTATAGCTATTTTGATAGCCAAGCACTTTAATTTCTTCATACAGCTGTCTACCTTGTCGAAACCCTTGATTCCAGCGCTCTAGAATGTAGGGCTTATAGGGGTCGAGGAGGCTCCGCCCTCGGTCATGGCGCTTCTCTCGCTCGCAAAAGGTAGATTGTTTGAGGTATCGTTGGACGGATTTCAGACTAATCCCTACCTGTCGGGCAATCTCCTTGAAGCTTAGACCTTGTTCATGTAGTTCCCAAGTTTGCTGATAGTGAGCAAGACGCTTGTCTCGACACTGTTGAGCATGTAAGAGGTCCTGTTTCTCCGGTGCCGGGGGTGGTACAGCTGCAACATCTATGATTGGATTCAAAATGAGCTGAGACTGTTGAAACATATTACTTTCAACTTCCTTGAGTTCGCGCACATAATTTCTAAAGGTCTTTTCTAAGGCTTCAGCTAGGTTCTTCATCAAGTGAAAGCGATCAGCAACTTGAATGGCGTCAGGAGCCCCTTCAGAAGCTCCTTGCTTATAGGCCAGAGAACGATCTCGTGAAATGATTTCAACACCAGGATGCTCTTGGAGCCACTGCCTTAAAGTGTCAGCCTCTCGATCTGGAAGTAGTTCGATGGGCTGATGCTGCTCAAGATCCACCAAAATCGTGCCGTACTGGTGGCCTTTCCGAAAAGCAAAATCATCTACGCCGAGAACTCTTGGAGTAATCAATGGAGGGGGGCATAGTTGGCGAACGAATCGAAGTAACGTCTCACGACTAGCGGCTAAATTAAGATGAGGATTCAGGCGCTCACCTGCTGCTCCTGCTAGTGCCAGTCCAATGGCTGTTAGACGTTCAATCAGTCTGCTCGTTTTACGTGCCCAAGGGGCAACTGTCTCCACTAGGCGTTCGCTAAAGATCCGTCGCTTGCAATCTTCATTGTCACAAAAGCACTTTCGCACAGTGAGTTTCCAGCAAACCGTAAATTCGCTCCAAGGCAGATCGGTAATGGTTCTTTCATAGTGGCTGTGAATCCGACGGGCTGGCGTTTGGCAGACAGGACAACAGGGAAGCGTTTGGGTTGAGTAAAGCATAAATGTGATCTCAGCTGTCAATCTGTCGATTTGCCAATCTTCAAGCTGGATGTAGGACGGGAGCATTAATAAGCAGGCTAAGATATCCATCAATCTACCTCGCATGTGCTAGAAGCCATTAATCCCAAGCTATAAGCGAGTTACCTAGTTATTCTGGATACAGCAACAGTATTCAGATTTCATCAACTGTTGCTGATTAAATGAGGTCAAAATTCTGCATCACCTTGCTAGGAGAATTACCTCCATAGCTATCCCCACCCCAAATCATCACCCTCAAACCCCAAGCCCGTCCCCAGGACCATCCCACAACCATCCAAGCCCACTGTCACCACTCCCAAGCTACTAGCCAAGACCGCATTCCCCAACAAAGCACCGCAGGGCACCCGGCCACCCAAGCGGGAACCAGGGCATGGGGAGCTGGGAGAGGGGCGACGAAGTTCCGGGCGAACGACCCGGCCAACCAAACCTGAGACTATACCTCAGACAATATCCCCAGAAGTATCCCCGGCCAGTAGACCGAGAACTCCGAGAGTGTCTGAGGAGCTGGAGCGGCGATTCAGGAATCTGGAGCTGAGTCAGAAGGATTTGGTGGAGCAAGTCAGGAAGGGAGGGGAGCTGGAGTATCTGGCTGTTGCCAGGAATGAAGTTGAGCAGTTCTGGATTACCGTGGCGGGAACGGGGAAACCTTTCGTGAGGGAGTCGTTTGCGACGGTTGAGTTCTGCTGGGAGGTGGCGCTTGAGATTGAGGGGACTTTTGAGATTGGGGAAGTGATCGAGATGAGGCCACCGAAAACGATGGAGCGGATCGGGGAGATGGTGGCTGTGGGGTTGGAGCGGGAGCGGGTTGCGAGGGTCTGGGGGTGAGTGGGGAAATTCTTGAGAATTTTCTATATTCTGATTATCGTGTCGATTGATTCCTACTAGTCCACAAGAGCAGTAGTTATTTCCAAAGTTAAAGTCAGAGAAAAGTCAATTAGCGAGAAAATCAAGTTAAAACAAAAAAATTCTGCAACTTGCAGGCATAACAAGGTTGCGATGACAACGCCTAAAAGTAAAGCTGAAAGCATGAATGTGATGCTTGGGGCAGTGTCCATCGGCCAGTCATCACGCGTGCGAGAAATAATGTTTAAAACACCAACAGCAGCGTGATTTGAGAGTCCCTTGCATTGGTAACAACTTCATGCAAGGGACTGTAGTTTTCAGCGGATCGAATCAATCATTCTATATCAAACTGATACAATTCTCATCGCAAACTTAGAAGAGCTATTCTTAGTAACTAAATCCAGAATCAAGCAATGCCTAAAGCTTCTTTATATGCAGGAATAATATGATTCTCAGCAATTGATTCTTTGTGATTTGTAAAATAAATAGGTTCACCAATATGGTAATAGTTAAGATCTGGAAGTAGAGGAGAAAGTAGAGGTAATTTTGTCCTGTTTAAGGATTTACTGGTCGTATCATTGGAATTAGATGTAAATCTAATACTTGGCAATGGCAAGGTAGGGACAATATCCTCACTATTAGCAATCCGAAAACACTGTAATCCAGCAAATTGTTCGGAAAACTCTAAACCACCTGCCCTAGGGTTAGCAAAAGCATAAAGAATAGGAGGTTTTTGAAAATGGTTAATTTCCTTAATATGAAGTGTTGCTAATGTTGCTAAAGCTCCACCTAAGCTATGACCTGTGACATATACTTGTGCTGAATTATTTTCAGTCAATCCTGCTTTAATCGTTTTTTCTATGCAATCTTTTATCGAAGGTAAATCGTCTTCTTTACTAAAAAGTTTAGGTCCTATATCCTGGCGAGTATAAATTTTATGAAATCCACGATGAACCTTACCTAAACTGATTTTTCCTAGAAAAGGTTCATGTTCTGGCCTAAATTGGGTATTAGTGATCCACTCCGCTGGAGTCATGGTTCCTCGAAAAACAACATAGACTTCATTGCTTTCCTCATCATGTGCGATAAAACCAAACGGAACTCTCTCTCTACCTAAATCTCCTAGCCTTGTAATATTAATATTTAATATTTTTTTAAAGGTATAGAAATATTCGGCAAAACCGAAACGCAACTTAATTTTATATTTTTTCCCGTTAAGGTCTATTGGGTTCATATCTGTGTCCCAATTCCAGTTTTTTTCATTTTGGGATTTATCAAATTCTTTATGTGCTTGTTCAATTAGTAGAAGGAGCTTTTTAGCAAGTTCAAGGTTAAAACTGGAGTTTTGCGGGATTTTAAGTATCACCTTTAAATATTCTCCTCAATCGTGTCTTTCTGTATCAAGTATTACTCTCTTTAAATCTAGCTAACGATTAAGTTCAGCGAATTTTGTGGGCGATAAAAGAACAACTCAATCGAGGTCTATAAATTCGCCCACAAAATTTCGTTGCAACGATTTGTTAGCCTGTCTATTGCGCTACTAAAGTAGTATTTGCAGACATTTTAAGACTAGTCTTCCATGTCGTATAAATCTCATTAGCAAACGATTTTAAAATTGAAATACTTCAAAGTAATTTCCTGCTTGATGACCCTGAAGAGTATTGAATCATCAAAACTGGTGTTCTTATTTGCATCCTAGTTTCCCCCAAAATAGATAAAACTTTAAACCGTCTAGACTTTATCTCTTACAAAGATATTATTTATGCGCTTTGTAATATTTCGCAATGTATTGCTTCCAAACCCAATCAAACTTCACCCCCACAGAACCCACCCCGCTGCTCCACCCGAACCCCCCCCAAGCCTGTTCCCAAGTCCATTCCTCAAGCACACGCATCCCCAGCCCATTAACCAACTCCGCAATTGATACCGCACCCTCAGCTCCACCCAAATACTCCCGGATCGCACCCAACCAACCCCCCACGTTTCCCCCATGACCGACCTTCAGAGCAACCACCTCCAAAGCCTTACTGGGCCTGAAATAAAAATTTGAAGTCATCAGAAAAATGCTTGTTCGCTAGACTTTCGCTAGAGTCCAAATAACTTTGACAAAGCCTTAATCCAGTCCTGTTACCTCTCAATAAGCTTTCCTATTTCTCAACAAGCCCGATCTCCCTGCCCCTCTCCTCCACAATTCAACGAATTTCCAGTACTTTGACCCCTCTAGGAGGTCTTTTGTTGGAAAGACCTCCTAAAATAGATCCCAGATTATGAAACAAGACAGATTTGGCAAGGCTGGGGTACTTTCCTCAGAGCAAATTCAACACCTCTTCAGGGACGGTCTGATTAAGCCCCGCGATCTGGCCCTATTTGGTGTCTGCCTCTACACCGGATGTAGGATCGGTGAAGCTTGTCGGCTGCTCACCAGTGATGTGATCAACGCCAGTGGACCCAAACCCTCGGTGTTATTCCGCTGGCATCAGACGAAGGGCAAGCGGGATACGCGAGAAGTGCCGATGCACCCCCAGTTGCACGACTATTTAGTGGCTTATTCCCCTGACCTGACTCGCACTTATCTTTTCCCTGGTCGTCATGGCCGTTCTTATATCCCTCGTTCTTTCGGATTTTGTGGAGTGACCTGAAAGTCACTGCCTGTAACCATTCATCGAGCCAGCAATCAGGAGATTTTGTAGCCAGTTGTCGTGGTACTGAAACCCGTTGAGATCTTTGAAAGGAGAACACCGTTCTGGATCTTTGGATGTCGTTCTCTTTCCATAGGGATGGAAATTCCAGATCAACGCCATGGACCTCAAATACTGTCGGGCAGAATCTTTAGAACCGTGAAAATATTGCATCGTCCTTAACAGACGGTCTTGATAATTCATCAATCTGTCCACCATATTGCTGGTCCGAGCAGCATTAGGATAATCGTAAGCAACCTGGAACTGCTTCGATTTCGTCTTCATACTCTCCAGCCGCTTGTGGATACTTTGCTGTTTGGTATGACGTTTGGCCCATTCTCGTAATCGGCGCAAGCGTTGAGCGAAGTGGCGTTTACTCGGACTTTTGTAGGTGTGCCAAAGTCTTCCTGTGAGCTTCTGCCACAGCGTTTTCTTCTTTCTACAACGTTTCTGAATATCCAAAACAGAGTGTAAATAGCACAGAATAATTGCGACGCTTGAAAAGATGATCTTCCAGGCAAGATGAGACTGCTCCCAGCCATCCAACGTGACTGTTTCTGTCTGGTAGCCTGGATTCAAGTTGAGGGCTTCATCTCGAAAAACACCATACCCTTTCACCAAGTCAGGGGTTTCAGCACTCTCGACCATATCCACCCCTAGAAAACAGCCAGCACCCACTGTCGTCGGGATGAAGATGCGATCACCTAACAGCCAGCTATGTTTTTCATCTGCAGTGAGGTTGACGGGAATCGCTTGTGGATCTTTAACGGTAGTTCCCACAATGGAGAGACGGCCTAATCCTTGGTAGAGTCGATACCAGAAGCTCGGATCGTGACCAAAGACATAGGTGAGTGCTTCAAAGGGAACGCCAAAGCGTCTAAGATACAGGGCTTTCTCCACCTCGTCAGTCATCCCCACCATGTAGGGCAGCACAAAAGCGGGGCGAATTTGATACACCGCTTGATTGGCGACTAACTTGATTCTACGAGTGGTGATGTCAAGCTTCTTGGAATGGATAGAATCATGAAGCCAGTAACCTTCAGAAATGCTGGAGGGAAAGAGTTCAGGGTGTTCTGGAGTCTGGCAAATTTCATCAAAGTTCAGCCTCCTTTCATTACCGCCAGAACAGGCGGCAACCTACTCTGAAGTGCGTGCCTCAGAGCAGTAACTCGAATTCAGCTAATGTTTCTCAAGCCATTAGGCTGCAATCCGAGTTGGTAGAATGAAGCGCTTCACGACTCCTTGCGTATTGCCATCCGTGATGGCCTGCTCACAAGCAGCCATTAAGACCGCTTGAGCCTGTTGCTGTCGGTGATGTTCAATCACTTGGGCAATTGAAATGAATGGATCATCCCTCTGTTGAGAACAGCGCAGTTGAGCATACAAAAAATGCAACGCTAAATGCACCAAAGAGTACCACTTGTGAATCGCTTCATAGTGTTGGACGCGAAACTCCCCCAATCCCAAACATTGCTTGAGATACCAATAATCTGTTTCAATGGACCAGCTGCATATTCTCAGTAACTTCTCCACCCCTGTGGAGGTTGACTTCTCCGGTCGAATGGCAGTAACTTCTCCACCCCTGTGGAAGTTATCTTCGCCAGTCAAATGGCAATAAACTTCTCCACCCCTGTGGCAACAACTTCGCCGGATAAGTGGCAGTTAACTTCTCCACCCCCCTAACCATCATTTCGACAGGTCAAACCAAACCAGGCCACCCTCTAAACTTCTGTGCATTAGCCAGAGGAATGGAGACGGCCATGGCCTATAAACGTCAAGGAGCAACCCTGTCGATGAGTAAATTTAGAGAAATTATCCGTTTACATGAACTTGGCCACAATAAATCGGAGATTGCCCGTAGCTGTTTAATCTCTCGTACCAGTGTTCGGGACTATCTGCGTCGTGCTCAGCGTCAATCCCTCAGTTACGACCAGTTAAACCAACTGAGTGATAGTGATATCCAGCATCTGCTGGGCAAAGGTCAGCGTCAGTCCTCCCGTAAGAAACCTGCCATTGACTTCGAGTATGTGCATCGAGAGATGCAACGCAAAGGGGTCACCCTGGGACTTTTATGGATGGAAGGTAAAGAGAGAGGAGACTGGAACTGTAGCTATAGTGGCTTTTGCCGTCGATACCGCCAGTGGAAAAAGCAGCACTCGCTATCGATGCGCCAGACTCACAAGGGAGCGGAAAAAATCTTTGTCGACTACTGCGGTATGACGGTGCCGGTGGTCCATCCCAAAACCGGTGAGGTCAATCAAGCCCAAGTGTTTGTGGCCTGCTGTGGAGCCAGTAACTACACCTATGCAGAGGCGACCGAAAGCCAAACCATTAAGAACTGGCTCGGATCTCATCAACGGGCCTTATCCTTCTTTGGCGGGGTGCCGGTCGCTATCGTTCCAGACAACCTCAAGTCAGGGGTCACAGATCCGTGCCGTTATGAGCCGGGGATTAATCGGAGTTATCAGGACTTTGCGGAACACTACAACGTGATCATCTTGCCCGCTCGCCCCAAATGCCCTCGGGATAAACCCAAAGTGGAGAATGCGGTACAGCAAGTGGAACGTCATATTCTCGCGCCCTTGAGAGATCAGACTTTTACCAGTTTCAAACAACTCAATGAAGTGATTGCAGTAGGGCTAGAGAAGCTCAATCATCGGACTATGAAATCCTATGTATTAGATGACAATCAAGGTTGGCGGGTGACGTCAACCAAGTGACAGCCTCGTTGGCGTGTTGAAAAACATCACGAAATTACAAGTAACCTCTCTTTTCCCTTCGACTTACTTGGTATTTGCCCGTCTGATTTCCTAAAAAAAGACACTAGTCCCTCTTCATAAGATGGAGCACGCCTAGTGTCTGGAAAAACAATTGATGTCTATCATAGCCGTGTCTATATGAATGCGCGTGAGCAAGGCTTGAGTCAAACGACTTCAGCCGAGATTGCCGAGATTTCAATTCGCACTGGTCAACGAATTGAATCTGGAACCCATCAACCCAATCGGGGTCGGCCTCAGAAAAGTCGTACTGTTCCGGATCCACTCGCTGACGTATGGGACAGTGAACTCGAACCCATGCTCCGCAAAGAACCCCGACTCAAAGCAACCACCCTATATGAATACCTCCAGGACAAATATCCGGGGCAATATCCACAAGTGCGTCGGACGCTCCAACGTCGGGTTCAAAACTGGAAGGTCATGCAGGGTCCAACTCCAGTGGTGATGTTTGAGCTACGTCACGAACCAGGGATGATGGGGCTTTCGGACTTTACGGAACTCAAAGGCATGGAGATTACGATTGCCGGAGAACCCTATGAGCATTTGATCTACCACTACCGTTTAGCCTACAGCGGTTGGCAGTACGCTCAGATCATTGAAGGGGGTGAAAGCTTTGTGGCCCTTTCAGAGGGATTGCAGAATGCTTTGTCTGCCAGTGGTGGTGTGCCCAAGCAGCATCGAACGGATAGTCTCGCAGCCTGCTATCGAAACACGGGGGGCAAACGCAACAAACCATTGACCCGTTTATATGACGAGGTGTGTGGACACTATCATTTGCAGCCGACGCGCAACAATACCGGAATAGCCCATGAGAACGGGGCCATAGAGTCTCCCCATGGTCATCTGAAGAACCGAATTAAGCAGGCCATCTATCTGCGCGGTAGTGCAGAGTTTACCAGTGTGGCTGAGTACCAAGCCCTGATAGACGAGGCAGTTGAGGGATTAAACCGCCAGTGCCAAGCCAAATTTGCTCATGAGCAAACTCATCTGCAACGGCTACCGAAATATCGCACCCCTGACTATGAGATCCACACGGTCAAAGTCAGTCGCAACAGCACCATTATGGTCCGCTGCATCCTCTACAGTGTGCCGTCACGCCTCATCGGACGGCGGCTGGAGTTGCACCTGTATCACAACCGCATCGTCGGATATTTTGGCACTCAGCAAGTGGTTGAACTGCGTCGTGTGCGGGTAACTGAACCGGATAAACGTAGAGGGCGCAGCATTGATTATCGTCACGTGATTAGCGGACTCCATCGCAAGCCTCGCGCCTTCTTGCACTGTACCTGGCAGCAAGATCTGTTGCCCAATGCGGAATACAAACAGTTGTGGCAGCAGTTGAAAGCTCAGTTTCCCTTGGATGATGCCGCTCGATTGATAGTAGAAGCCCTTTATATTGCAGCAACTGAGGATAAAGAACTGGCAGTGGCTCAGTATCTCACTGCCGAACTCGCAGCTGGCACCCTCACCCTCCAGCGGTTGAAGCAACAATTCGCCTTCAATGCCCACCCGGATGTGGCAGAACTCAACGTTACCCAACACGATTTATCCAGTTATGACCAACTCATCATCCCCTACCCAATCGAGTCAAAAACACCCTCCTCAACCCCAGCTATCAGAGCCGACTCCCTACCAAAGCTTGACTCTCCTGCTCAAGCAGCTGAAACTTGCTCACATGCTCGACCATTGGGAAGCTATCGAGCATCAAGCTACGCAACAACAATGGTCCTATGCCAGATTTTTGCTCGAATTGTGCTACCTAGAAGCCGACCGAAGGACACAGGGTCGCCTCAAAAGAGCCCTCGCCGAAGCCCAGCTTCCAAGCGCAAAAAGTTTTACCAACTTTGAGTTTGACCATTGCCCAGACTTTAATCCGGCCCCGTTAATGCAATTAGTTGAAGATACGGTTTGGCTAGAGCAATCCCAGAACTGTCTGATCTTCGGGCCAAGTGGAACAGGGAAAACACATTTAGCGATTAGTGTGACCCGTCGCAGCATTGAGCTAGGGAAGCGAGCCAAGTTCTTTGCCGCCACTGCCCTCGTGCAGCTGCTGCAGGATGCCAAATTACAGCTACAGTTGCATCCCTTGCTCAAAAAGCTCGACCGCTATGACCTGCTGGTGCTTGATGATATCGGCTATGTTAAAAAATCGGAGGCGGAAACCTCGGTGCTCTTTGAGTTGATTGCCCACCGCTATGAACGCAAGAGTTTGTTGATTACGGCCAATCAGCCTTTCAGCCAGTGGGATCATATCTTTACGGATTCGATGATGACGGTGGCCGCCATCGATAGGCTCGTTCACCATGGGGTGATCATTGAAGTGAAAGCGGAAAGTTATCGTCGGCAGGCTGCGGCTCAACGGAGCACTAAAGCAACCGGCCTAATGACCTCTACAAAATTTGTGATCGCTAGTTGTCATTTCGATCTGATGTTGTCGTTT
>NZ_AFEJ02000017.1 GCF_000238775.2 Acaryochloris sp. CCMEE 5410
TATTGAATACACAGACTATTTAATTTTTTCCGATTGTATATCTATTAAAAAAATTGATCTGGATGAAAGGTTTATTCGAGAGGAGCTGGAACTTTTCCTTAGTGATTTTTCAAAATACAGAGAATCATATTATCGACTTATCGAAGATGATGATATATATGAGCAATCTGACTTAAGTAATAAACCCAATTTACCTGCCTATAAACAAAATACTTTCGTCCTAAAATCTCTAACAGAACAGCAGATATCCGAAATAGTTAAGAATGAACTATCCAAACTGAGAGAAGGATGGGAGGATATTTTGATTTTAAGTGATTCAGGTAATAGCTTCGACTATATACAATTTACTGAAATTATATGTGAAGTATCTGACAAAAATATTACAACCTCTGAAATAACTTCTCTATCTAACAGTCAATCTAATAAGTTACAAAGTCTTGGCTTTGTGGCTCCAAATTCATCAAATGGAGAATTAAATTATTCTCTCAACTGGTCTAAAATGCAGATGGAATATATTGTAAATCTCATAATGCAAGTCTTTCAGATATTTAGTTCATTAGATAATATTGTATTGATTGTCGAGAATTAGGTGTAAGTCTAATCTTTTTTTTATTCAACCCAGACCTCCTTTAAAACTAACCAGCAAGCAAGTACTTTATCTGTTAGGACTCGGATGCACAACGCTGGGGTGCCGACGAAGCATATTCAGCGAATCTCAGGGAACAGGACGCTGGCCGCACTGTCGGGGTATTTGGAGGTGACCGATGAGCAGGTGGAGGGGGCGATAGCTGACCTGTTCTCCCTCTGGCCACACCAGTTGACTGTATATCACTTGTAAGGTTTTGTTGGGGCTTGAGAACAAACCATTCAGATACCGACTGATGTGGGCAAATTCAGCATCACGGCAGAAGACACTTCGCAAAGACACCAATGATTTGGCAATGGTCGGTGCTATTTCAACTAGAGACAGCATAGGTTTGAAGGGATAAGGCAACTACCTCAATTTGACAGGTCAGTTCCTAACCTTCAAAGTCGTGTATATATTACAGCTATTCTGTGAGCAAATTGTTTTACTGTATCGAATAGCTGTCAGATTGGCAGGGGCAATAACCATAGCCTAAGAAAGCAGATGTGGAATGGCGAGAATGCTAGTGAAATCAAAGTCTTCGGTGAGCAGCTTCAGCGACTTGAAGATACCCTACCTGATGAAGAGTGCGAGACTGAGATAGATTGGGATAATTAAGTAATGAATAGCTAAGGTTTAGCTATTTTGGGTTTAATCATTGACATTCTTTGGTAGATCTTGAGTTTGCTTTAGTTTTGTCAAGCAAAGTTTTTCTGGGGCAAGTTTTTGGGAATAATTGCTATCGTCCTGTCTTTAGTGAAGTTGCTTTTCTGAGTTCTGTGACATTTGAGCACCAAGCAATGGTTGTCGCAAGGTTAGCACTGCACCAGTCACAGCGGTGTCAGTCGGTTCCTACTTTGTCAGTTTTGGTGGGAAAGACCATCGCAGCTCGTCAGATGTGGACACAATGGATTAAGGAGGCTCATCGACAGACTACGGTATGTGTTTACGAATCAAGAATCGCTCTGTTTGAGGCTTGGCTGGGTGCAATCTCACCCCACAACTTGCGATCGCAAATCCTCCAGAAAGTCGCCACTCTGGTCAACCAGCCCGTAGACCAACTGGCGGCTTTGTTCACAAATACCAGTGACTATCAGCGTCAGCTCTTCTGGCAGCGGACCGCTCCCTTTTCAGAAGACGTTTTGATATTGCGATCTCTACTCGAATCGCTACCTCCCGTCCCGACATCCGGGCAACTTGCTAAGAATGTTTCTGCCAACTGGCTGAAAAAAAAAGACTCGCCCACTTTTCTAAAAAGCTTTGCAACCATAGAGCAGGTTTTATCTCCGTCTGAGGTGCCAGGACTTTTGGTACTGCTGCCGGACAACAATGAGCAAACAACAATCCACGCAGTAATTACTGCTCTAACCCAACTTGTTGAGGTGGTGCCGCTGATACCTGTGGGTTTAGTCCTGACCGAAGATCAGGGAGAGTTATGGCTGGATACCTTGCCTGAATCAAAAGTAAAGGCAATTCTACGTAGTGGTCTGATTGAGGTGCCTTCCCCTGCATCGGACGATCTTAGACAATGGCTAGGCGATCATGGTGTTGAGGATGAGGATCGCCAGCAATCCATTCTTCGTTTGGCTGAAAAGCATGGTACAACATCAGACTCTCTAGAAACTGCGCTGGTTCTGATGAACCCAGCAAATCAGTCCGATAGTACTAAAGCGGATACGGTGTTTCGCAGTTACGAGGAATGGCTTCTGTTCCAGTATCTTGAAGCGAGGCCAGCAACAACAGGACGGTTTCAAACCAATGCTCGGTTGCAGGATATCAACTTTAGCAATGGCCCTATGGAGGTTGATTTTCTCGATGCAGAAGCCAAAATTGTAATCGAGCTGGATGGTTATTATTATCACTGCCAGTCTCGCGACAACTATCGCCGAGATCGTCGCAAAGACCGAATTTTACAACTACAGCATTATCTCGTGCTGCGCTTCCTATCCGAGGATGTGGTCAAAGACTTTGAAATTATTTTCGATGCCATTGATCAGGCATTTACTTCACGACAATCTCTAATCAATCATTCGGAGGCATGATGCTCTCACTGCAACCAATTACCCTGACTGACTTTCTCCTAAGTCGGTTACTCTTTATCGGTATGGAGGGAATGGTCACGAGTGATCTGAAGAGATCGGTCAAAGCGATCGCGGGCAGCGAACTCTCAAATTCAGTGTTTACAGAGCGGATAGAAACAGCTCTGGTGGCGCTTAACGAACAAGGCTACATTCAGTCTGTCAGCCGATCTCGCTACCAAATTACTGATGTAGGGCGTCAGCACATACTCAACCAACTGGGACTTGAGACACTTCCCCTAAAGCTCCAGTGGAACACCTTTAAGAATGCCGACTGGATTGCTTACGCCCTGAAACTACCGCCGCTTTTAACCGAGACTCGCAAACGCATCGCAGATGCGGATGGGCTAAGGGCTTCGATTCTAAAACACTACTTTGATTTACCCATCAAGGATTTTGTCACCCTCACCCAAGCTCGAAATGCGCTGCTCTGGCAGAAACTATGCGATCCTGAAACTGCTAAAAATCTTCAACAGCAGCTACCAGAACTGCGCCAGCAAAGCTTCAATCAAGGGGCAGTCATGGGTGCCTTGCTCAATGATTTGCTGCAAGCCCATAAGCCACTGCCTTGGGGCAAAGCATTGCCACAGCTTGTGGCAAAAGTCGCCAATGCTCGGCGAACGACCCCAGATGAGCTACGCATCGCTATTTTGCGTCAGGCGCTGGTAGATATCACCGTCAATTTTGCTGACCAGAGTTATGTTCCCTCTCAAACTCTACCGCCCGAAAAGACTGTTGTTACCGCTCCACCGTCAACCCCTACTCTTTCTGATGCTAAGTTTGCTGAGATTATTCTAAAAGCTGCAAAAGGCACGCAAGACGGACGATTGGGCGACTCCAAGGTATTTATCTCACGAGTGTGGGAAACCTTACAACAACAGCACCCAGAGTTAAAGCTCACTCAGGAAGAATTCAAGCAGCGTTTGGTGGACGCTAATCAGCAACGGCTGTTGACATTGAGTCGGGCCGACCTAGCCTATGCCCTTGATCCTGAAGATGTATCTGTCTCCGAAATTAACCATTTGAACAGCACGTTTCACTTTATTCGTCTTGATTAAGATAGCTATCTAAATGAATACTGACCCAAGATTCACGGCTTTTTGTTCTCACCAAGGACTCGATGTTTTTCACCCGGTTACTCACCAACATCAAATTTGGCAACCCGATCTGTATGATGTTGAAACTATTCACCAGGAAGCTCGGTTCATTTATGAACGACTATTGAGTCGGGTTGATAATGGAACACCTAGCGACTCAGGCCGAATCTTGCTCCTACTAGGTGAATCAGGCGCAGGTAAAACCCACCTGATGAGGTTTTTCCGCAACCAGTCCCACGAGCATCAAAAGGGTTACTTCAGCTATATGCAGATGACTTCTGCGGTGTCAAACTATGCCCAATACGTATTGAGAAACACGATTGACTCCTTTGACAAACCCTATTACTCGCCTCACAGGTCAACAACTGGATTAATTCAATTTTCGAATGCGTTAGCAGAGGATACAGAAGCGATCACGCCCAACGAATTGGAGCGGCTGAGAGACGGTGACCTTTCGCAGGAAGAACTTGTCGAGCTAATTTACCCCATCGCCGATCGCGTAGTCGCCATTGATCGCTTCCAAGGTATCGATATCGACTTGATCAGGGCGCTGCTATACCTTCAGCCGGGACAGCCCGCCATTAATTCCAAAGTGTTCAAACTGCTGCGCTGTGAACCGTTAGCACCTTACGACAGCAGGGCATTAGGGGGGATGGTGTCGCGAGATCGCGAGGACGATCCGCTGCGGATGCTCCAGTCTTTGGCTGGACTGATTCAGGCGGTGACCAAAGGAGCCTTTGTCATCTGCCTCGACCAGCTCGAAGACATTCATAGTATGGCTGAGGCCGGACAGCGGTTTCGTCGAGCCGTTCAGACGATTGTGACCCTGGCTGAGATTCCCAATGTGGTGGTCGTGCTGTCATGCTTGGAAAGTTTCTATGTGCTTTTGAATCAGCACTTGCCCAAATCGCACCTTGACCGCCTCGAACTTGATCCAGCTCCAGTGAAACTCCGGTCGAACAGATCAGCTTATGAAGTCGAGCAGATTATTTCTCGACGACTGCAATGTCTTTATGAGCTAGCTGAAACACCCGTTGACGATACGGATCCTCTCTATCCCTTTCAAAAAAGCGCTACCACTACTTTATCTGGCAAAACAACGCGAGACGTTTTAGATTGGTGCCGCAGCCAACGCGAAGAAAGCATTGCTACGGGAACCCTCCCCAAACAACCTTCTGATGCTGGGGCCACAACCGACTTAGACCATGGCTCAAACTCTTCAAACTTTGAACTAAGTCAGCTTTGGAGCGACCATTTAACCAAGCCTGTGGAGATTCCTGAGCGAGATCAGAGCCTCCTTACCCTCATCAGCGACAGTATCAAACGCTGTAGCCAGGAGTTAGGCAATGGTTGCCTATTTACAACACAGGCTATCGGAAGTAACTATCTAGCCGCAGACATTTCTGTAGAACCAGATACACCAAAGGAATCCTTGCTGCTAGGCATGTGCCAGAAATCCTCCAGAGGAGGTGCCCTGTCCAGACAAATTCGAGAGCTTGAGCAAAAAGCCAATAAACAAACCCCAGTTGCTCTTCGCACTACAGAATTCCCGAGTAATGCAAGGACACAGATCGCTCAGCAAATTGGTCAATTTCTCATCAAGGGTGGACGTCGTGCCCAGGTTGCTGATTCTGACTGGCGAACGATGAAGGCAATTCAGAGCTTTGAGCAGCAGTACGGAGATCGCTCCGATTACTTAGCATGGCTACAGGCTACCCAACCCCTGTCCCAACTGCCCTCAATGCAGTCAGTTTTAGACTTGAAAAATTTATTAGCAGACATACAGCCCACAATCAGTGGCCAGCCTCAGCCTCCCAAAACACCTGTACAGGAAGAACCAGCACCTCAACAACCAGCAAAGGCAAATGAGAAGGCAACAATCATACCCGAGCCGGAGCCAACCCTACCCGCACCGGAGTCAGATATTCCACTGGGTCAGACCCGTACTGCGGTGCCCACGCCTGTCGAGTTACCACGTGAATCGTTGGTGCGGCACGCAGCTTTTTTAGGCGGATCCGGCAGTGG
>NZ_AFEJ02000018.1 GCF_000238775.2 Acaryochloris sp. CCMEE 5410
ATTAGAGCTATTCAAATAAACTTAGACCACCTAAAAATTTCTCCGGTTTTTCTTACTCTGTATTGGTTTGAGGGAGCTAGAATTGTTGCTATTGGCCATTGAGTTCCACGGTTTTCAGTATGGCTAAGACTCGACTGCCTTGTTCAGACTAACAGAGGACAATTTTGTTTTCATTAATACGGAGATGCCGTCTAATCTGAGTGAATCAAGACTATTGTAAAACCTTTAAAACTAAGGCTGGTCAATACAACCCAGAAAATTTATAGGTGGGGCATAGATATTATCGAGAGTGAAGAGAAGAAATCAGATCAGGCAGTCTCATAACCCAAAATAATTGAGCCATGAGATTAAATCTTCTTAATGCAAATCGGCTTTAATAGCGAGTTCCAGCACCGATGCTACCGCTACTAGCTCTATTTTCACGAGGTCTTGCCTTATTCACGGTGAGAGTCCGTCCCATCCATTCAGCACCCTCTAGTTCATCGATAGCTTTTGCTTCTTCAGCATCACTACTCATCTCAACAAAGCCAAAGCCCCTCATCTTACCTGTTTCGCGATCTGTGGGAAGCTTGACTAGTTTAACCGTTCCATACTCTGAAAAAGCAGTGCTCAGATTTTCCTCTGTAACGTCATAAGAAAGGTTACCAACGTAAATCGACATAAATTAATATCCAAAATTAGTAAAGTTTAGAGATTTAGATATCGGTATATTGGCTTAAAAATTGAATTGGAATAAACCTAACAATCTTGAAAACAAATGTGAAACCGATACTTGGTATCTCACTACTGATGCTAACTGATCCCCAATAATACTGAATGCCAGGAGTTACACCTTGACAATATCTCTATTATGTGAATTTCAGAGTAGGGATTGTTAATCTTGTACACTCCATTAGGTGCACACAAGTCGTAAATTGAGTGATTTCAGAAAAAGCTGATCCAGTTCCAGCGTCTGTAATGCTTATTGAATCGTTAGATATTCTCAGTAAGATACTTTTATTGAGATAATAGCGAAAACCACTAAGGCGATTTCTCAGAAATCGCCTTAGTGGTCAAATGGACAACCAGCCCAGAAGCAAAAATCTGTACCCCCAGACCTATTAGCTAGACCTGACCTTTACTCGAAAAAGTGGACATTCCCGAAGAGTCGATACCCTAGGAGAATGTTCACATGACACAAAGACCCCGTCGAACTTTTACTGCTGAACAGAAGGCTGAGGCTGTCAAGATTGTTCATCAGTCAGGTAAATCTGTTAATCAAGTGGCAAGAGAACTGGACTTAACCCCCAGTGCATTACGCAAATGGATC
The DNA here is from genome assembly GCF_000238775.2 of Acaryochloris sp. CCMEE 5410. Taxonomy (NCBI): domain Bacteria; kingdom Bacillati; phylum Cyanobacteriota; class Cyanophyceae; order Acaryochloridales; family Acaryochloridaceae; genus Acaryochloris; species Acaryochloris sp. CCMEE 5410. The sequence goes on from NZ_AFEJ02000018.1 coordinate 1,310, forward strand.
AAACAAGCTCAAATCGACCAACACCCTGTATCTGGGGGACCCTTGACATCTGCTGAACGTCAAGAACTCCACCAATTACGTCGAGACCTTAAACGCGTTCAAATGGAACGAGATTTCCTAAAAAACCATCTCCACGCTTCAGCCTGCCCCAATAGACTAGAAACACAAAAAGACCTGACTGGCGACGAGGATGGGACTCCCATTCTCGTTGAGCTACAACTCCTTCTGTGAAAAGCTCTTAGACTCATTTTGGAGGTATGTTTTCCACTGGTTTGGACTATACACTGTCAAGTACCCGGATAGTGGCCGTCTGCTTTTTGGAGGTAGCACCCCGCCAAAAAACCTGGCCCAGGGAAAGCTGCGGACTCAATATTGGTGGCGTTACATACGACCCCGTTTAGGAAAGTGATTTAACCCGAGTTCCCATCCGGGTTATCCACTCGTTAGAGGACTATCCATGTCAGATAAATCTGAACGAACGGGCTTGCCTGTAGTGCAACCATTTGCAGCGGGGATTGATATTGGGTCACGGTTTCATGTTGTTGCAGTACCACCTGAAATAGCTGATGAATCCGTTCAAACCTTCGAGTCATTTACCTCCGATTTACATCGTCTTGCTGACTGGTTGATTCAACTCAACATTAAAACAGTGGCGATGGAGTCCACTGGCGTGTACTGGGTGCCAGTGTTTGAGATCCTTGAGGACCGAGGGTTAGACGTGATACTGGTCAATGCACGAGAGGCGCGTAATGTCCCAGGACGCAAGACAGATGTCAATGACGCTCAGTGGCTACAGCGGTTACACGCTTGCGGTCTACTGCGGGCAAGTTTTCGGCCCGGTCGAGATATTGCTGCCCTTCGAGCCTATCTACGGATACGTGAGCGGCACTTAGATTATGCGGCCGCTCATATTCAGCATATGCAAAAAGCCCTGACCTTGATGAATATGCAGCTTCAGAATGTCATTAGTGACATCACGGGTGCGACAGGGATGAAGATTATTCGGGCTATTGTTGCTGGCGAGCGTGACCCGGTCAAGTTGGCCCAGATGCGTGACGTGCGTTGCCGAGCAAGTCAGGAGACGATTGAGGCGTCGCTACGTGGTAACAACCAACCAGAGCATATCTTTGCCCTCACTCAAGCCCTTTCCCTGTATGACTTCTATCAAGCCCGAGTCCAGGAATGCGATATTGAAATTGAGCGCTCATTAGCAAAGCTAAATCAAGACAAGCCAGAGCCTACTTCGCCAATACCGAAGGTCCGGTGCAAAACGCGCCAACCCAATGCCATCAATTTTGATGTTCGAGCGTCACTCTATCAACTAGTGGGAACGGATCTCACTCAGATTCATGGGATTGGCCCTTATCTAGCACTGCGATTAATTTCAGAGTGTGGGGTTGACCTCAGTCGGTGGCCGACAGCTAAACATTTCACCTCATGGCTAAGACTGTCACCCGGAAGCAAAAAATCAGGTGGCAAATTGCTCTCTGCTTACTCCGGTAAGACAACCAACCGAGTAACGGACGAGCTGCAGTGGCTGTTGGGCGAACTAATAAGGCTCTGGGCGCTTTCTATCGCCGCCTAGCTGCGCGAATTGGAAAGGCGAAAGCCGTGACGGCCACAGCACGCAAACTCGCTGTGCTCTTTTACAATGCAGTCCGCTATGGCATGGACTATGTAGATCCTGGTGCAGATCAATACAAGCAAAAATACCGCCAGCGGGTTCTTAAAAACCTCCATCGTAAAGCAGCCGAATTCGGATTTAAGCTTAAATCCATTGGTACAGGGGATTGTGTTTCTTAGGAAAGCAGCAACCTTCTTTGCTACGGGTGGTCCGGCTCATGGCACAGCTGGGGATTTGTGCCCAAGTGAAACGTCCATTCAAAGTCACCACTGATTCTGAGCATGATGGGCCGATTGCCCCGAATATCCTAAATAGGACGTTTACGACCGAGGAGCCTGACCAAGCTTGGGTTGAAGATATCACCTATATCTCGACCCATGAGGGATGGTTATACTTGGCCGTGATTATTGACTTGTTCTCTCGACGGGTGGTGGGTTGGTCCATGGCTGAGCATATGCGCACACCATTAGTTCTCAATGCCCTAAAGGCTGCCTTAGGACAACGGATACCCGCACAGACTGGATTAATCTTTCATTCTGACCGAGGCTGTCAATATGCCAGTGGGGACTATCAACAGGCTTTAATCAAGAAGGGAATAACTTGTAGTATGAGTCGTCGAGCCAATTGCTGGGATAATGCGGTGGCTGAAAGTTTTTTTGGGACCCTTAAAACTGAGTTAATTTATCCCACAACCTTCACTAATCGAGCGATAGCTAAGACGACTATTTCAGAATGGATTGAGGTGTTCTACAACCGACAACGACTGCATTCAACCATTGGATATTGCGCCCCTGTCCAATTTGAAGAAAATTACTGGAGGACACTCAATCAAACACTCGCAGCTTAAATGAACTGTCCACTTTTTCGAGTAAAGGTCACTTACATCTTGGATGCTTTACCTCTACAGGTCGCTCAATAAGTGAATTGGTATTAGTTCTTCCTGGGATGACTCAATTTCATTCTTGTCACGAGATGTTGCCAGGGCAACCCAGTGTTTTGCCCATAAAACTCACCGACATCAATGTGCAGGTTGTGTGGATGTGACTTGTGAAAGGTTAGAGCAAAGCAATGTGAGTTATGATGAACGTATCCACAGCGATAACGCTATACATTATGAGGCAATCTGTATGGATGCCAAAAAGATTCCAATAAAATACGAAGCTGGGAAAAGAATTTAGAAAATGGAATTTGAGTGACCTTAGCTTTACTAAGACTGATTAAGCAGAGCTGCTTTTCTAGAGCGTATTTGAGTGCTTTAGGGTTAGGTAGTGGGGATCTCGACAATATCGACCAGAACCAGTCTAGATTGAAGATAGCTAATTCGATTGGGGCTAATCCTCAATGGATAAGGTTTCTGAATGTGAGCATGGAGAAACAGCCTTTGTTGTTTGCCAATATCTTCGACCATTATGAATTTTTCATTCTAGCAACAAAGTTAGAGGTTCAGGATCTGTGTGGAGTTTAGGTTATCTAAGTGATTCTTTGCAATGGCTGTTGATACCTCAACTTTTATATCAGCTTTTTATCTATTTTGGATAGGGTAAAGTTAAAAATACTTGAAATCCATAAAATTAAATATCATCAGATCTATGAGCAAAAATCAGCCGATATATATACTTTATAGATCTGAAATTACTTAATTATTGTGCATCTTTTTGAAACGGCTGTTAAGCCAGACGTTAATTGCGAGGTTAACCTATGAAGACTGAGCAGGAACATGAAATTACTACCTTGAGGGCATTGAATCTTTCTCCCAAACAAATTGCTACGAAATTGAGTCTGCCTCTTGAAGAAGTTGAAGAGATTATTAGAAAGCTTTCACATAAGTTGTAAACCCTAGTCCACAGAAGATGTAATACACAATTGTCAAATAGTTAACTTGCCCAGCTCCTGATTGAGTAAAAAATTATCCAAGCTACAATGCTTTAGGCTTCAGCATTTTACACCTTAGATCATTGCAAGCTGCTTCTGACAAAAACAGTAGGAGTATGCTTAAGCTGAAAGTTTCAGCTATAGAAATATTGTTGTGAAATTCACTATCAAATGGCCCTGAAGTGAATTTTCAACAATGGTTCTATAGCTTAATGATTTAACCTTTTCAGACAGCTATGCCCCTAGTATTATCGGTCCTTCAGCTCTCCTTCATTCTTCTACGCCATTGATTTTAGAACACTACACAAAAAGTGCGGGACAAAATGCCAGTAAAACTAAAAAAGACAATGAGGCCGTTAGCTCGATCTAAGACTAGTTTGAGGCTAAGAGACACAAAAATAAAAAAATATATGGTCCATAGGAAGGTTTGCCCTTGCTGTTCAGGCATTTTATTGCGTCAGATACATTCGGGAAAGCTTTGTTGGCATTGTCGACACTGCTTTCAGAAGATATCTGCCTGAATAATATAGATTAATCAAGTAATAGGGTTATTGACCATCAAAATTTAGATTCTGACTAAAGAGAAAATATTAGGCTATCTCGGAAAATCACTATAAGCCTTGTTTAGATGGAAGAAGCAGACTCAAGCATTTTAGGGGAAGTTGATTTGGTTGACCTCCAGAACTGTCAAATTCGCGAGAAGACCATCCACAAGACATAAAAGCTCACTCGTAGTGAGCTCTTATTGACGACCTAGCACACAACCATCAAAGCCCCAGATCTTCTCTCAAGTTCTTGAAACAGTTTTGACTGAGAAGATGTTTGAACATTAGACAGAATTATTTAGTGGAGAGGCTTTCAGTGTTTCTAGATTGATTAAATCTAAAGTCTTATTGTTATAAGTTTTCAGCGAACTTTTTAGTGATGCATCTACAAGCTATTTCTTAAAAGAGCAACCATGAAAAAGACCTCTGATAGCATTCGACGAGATCCGTGTGGTTTTGTTTTTGCATCTGCCCTAATTTTTTTATTTCTACTCTTTTCCCAAGCATTAATCTTTAGAAGTTGATCTAATCTATCTGCGGAGAACTTTCAATATGAATAAAGTACGAATAGCTAAGAATCTCGTCAAATCAGGAGTCCTGAATAAGAATAATGCTGCTGAAGTCCTTAATCTAATGGGGTTAGACGAAGGGCCGATGGAGGAAACTCAAAACAACTTGAACGAAATATATGCGTGTCTGGCGGCAAATAATGAGAACTCTTAAAGGCCCTCTATCTCCCTTGAGGTTCTTGAATTAAAACTTTTTTTGGAAATAACTTCTGAATGGCTAGACAGTATTTCCCACCGTAAGGATATCTACAATGTTTGAGTGTTTTACTGAAAAAGCTATTAAGGCAATAACGCTTGCCCAACAAGAAGCCACTCACCTCAAGCAAAAATGTGTTGGAACAGAGCTAATCTTATTGGGTATCATTGCTGAGGGAACTGGAATTGCAGCGAAAATCCTAAAGTCTTCGGGAGCCAACCTCAAAGAGGTACGAATTGAAGTTAAGAAATTAGGAATAAGTGGAACAAGCTCTGCAAACATTGAAATCCCATTTACCCCTCGTAGCAAAAGGGTGCTGGACATAGCCCTGGAAGAATCTCGACAGTTAGGGCATAACTATGTGAGTACTGAACATTTGTTGTTGGGGCTTATTCAGGATGAGCAAAGTGTTGCTGCACAAATTCTTGTGAACCTTGGAATTGACATTATAGATATTCGGACTCAAGTGATGCAGATGTTCTCTGAGTCAACCGTAGCTCCTTCTAGAGATGGTCTAAGAGATCGGGGAATCAAAACCTTGCAAAAGAAGTCCATCCTCGAAGAGGTAGGCACCAACTTAACCCAACTGGCCAGGGCGGGCAATCTTGATCCAGTTGTGGGTCGTCAAAATGAAGTGCAGCGAATGATCCAAATCCTTAGCCGCCGTACTAAAAACAATCCAATCTTAATTGGCGAACCTGGCGTTGGAAAAACAGCCCTAGCAGAAGGACTCGCTCAACTTGTGATCAATCATGACGTTCCTGAAGCTCTCGACGGGAAACGCGTTCTTACACTCAATGTTGGCTCATTATTGGCGGGTACAAAGTATCGAGGTGAATTTGAGGGACGCCTCAAGGCCATTGTGGAAGAAATCCGTAGCGGGGGTGATATCATTCTGGTGATTGATGAGATTCATACTTTAGTGGGTTCTGGAGCAGCAGAAGGTGGACTTGATGCGGCAAACATTCTTAAGCCGTCTTTAGCACGAGGTGAGCTGCAATGTATAGGTGCAACCACATTGGCTGATTATCGTCAGTATATTGAGCGAGATCCCGCTTTAGAAAGACGATTTCAGCCTGTGATGGTAAATGAATCCAGTGTTGAAGAAACGATTCAGATACTGCAAGGTGTACGGAGTTGTTACGAACAGCATCATCAACTTGAAATTTCTGACCTGGCTTTAGAAGCAGCGGCAAAACTCTCTGATCGTTATATTTGCGATCGCTTCTTGCCAGATAAAGCGATTGATTTGATTGATGAGGCAGGTTCTCGGGTCCGAATCAGCCATTCTAAACCAGCTTCTGCTCATAAAGCTCTCAATAAAGAATTGCGCCAAATTCTCCAGGGGAAAAAGGAGGCTACTCAAAAACAGGATTACTCCCTTGCTGGAGAGCTACACATCCGCGAAGTTGAGATTCAAAAAAAGATTCAGGGCGCTAACCAAAAAGGGTCCTCCAATTCTACTGATGCCATAGTTCCGACTGTTAATGAAGAAGATATTGCCCATATCGTCGCTTCGTGGAGTGGGGTTCCACTGCATAAACTGACAGAATCAGAGTCTGAAAACCTTCTGGAATTAGAAGACATCCTGCATCAGCGAGTCATTGGTCAGGAGAAAGCTGTTAAAGCAGTTTCTCGTGCCATTCGTCGAGTCCGCACAGGTCTCAAAGATCCTAACCGTCCCATTGCTAGTTTTGTCTTCTCCGGGCCTACAGGTGTTGGCAAGACGGAATTAGCGAAGGTTTTGGCGTCTTCCTACTTCGGCTCTGAAGCTGCCATGATTCGGCTGGATATGTCTGAGTATATGGAGGGCCACACGGTTGCGAAGCTGATCGGTTCTCCTCCTGGCTATGTCGGGTACAACGAAGGCGGGCAACTCACAGAAGCAGTTCGGCGCAAACCATACACGGTAGTGCTATTTGACGAAATTGAAAAAGCTCACCCAGATGTATTTAACCTACTGCTACAAGTTCTCGAAGATGGCCGCCTCACCGATGCCAAAGGTCGTACTGTAGATTTCAAAAATACTCTTTTGATCATGACCTCTAACCTTGGATCAAAGGTGATTCAAAAAGGGGGGAGTGGGTTGGGCTTTGAGTTCTCTAAAGATCAATCAGCTGCCCAGTACAGCCGTATTGTCTCAATCGTTAACGAGGAACTCAAACAGTTTTTCCGTCCTGAGTTCCTCAATCGCCTTGATGAGATTATTGTCTTTCAGCAGCTCCACAAAACTGAGGTTAAGCAAATCGCTGACATTCTTCTGCAGGAAGTGTTTGCTCGCTTATCAGAGCAAGGAATCAGTTTGGAGGTCACTGACTTGTTTAAGGATCGGCTAGTAGAGACAGGCTATGATCCTGAGATGGGAGCGCGTCCGTTACGTCGAGCTATCACCCGACTCTTGGAAGATTGTCTTGCTGAGGAAATCCTGACCCGTCGAGTGAAGGCAAGAGACGAGATCGTTATAGATGTCGATGAAGAGGGGCAAACGAAGGTTCTCATTAAACAAACAGAGAAGAGCGAATAAGGAATAGAAGGAAGCTTCTGGAAACATCTGATATGAGCAGGTGGGGGCGTTAGAGCGTTGCTGCCTATCAAATAATTAATTTCTTGGCATTGCAAGTCATAAGTTTTTTAGTTTTATGTGAGTTTTGATTGGTTGAGTTACATGCCAAGATTGCCAAACCGTTTGTGATAAGCGGATCTAAATTATAAGTTTCACTTTCAATACTCAATAAATATGAGGGTAAATCTATGTCAATTCATATTAGTAATCTTTCTTATAACGTAACAGAAGTTGCTCTAAAAACAGTGTTTGCACCATATGGGACAATAATAAAGGTTCAGCTGCCCGTTGATGATGAGACAGGTTGTATTCGCGGCTTTGCTTTTATTGATATGGAGTCTGAGGCTGAAGAAAAGGCTGCTATTGAAGTCCTTAATGGCGCAGAATGGATGGGTCGAACTCTGAAGGTTAATCAAGCGAAGCCCCAGAAAAGATATAGAGTCTCATCATTAGGTAGTGAGTACAGGAATGATCGTTTTTCTAAGGCTGATAACTTTCACAAATGAGTAATTTTAAAGTTCAAATTTTATGTTCTTGAACTACCTTTGATTAAGGATCCTTTCAAATTTGCTAGGGATAATTCCAATGTACTTGAAACTCAAAAAATACTGGTGAGAATCAGTGTTCATAACTGCGCTAGTTCCTGATTTACTCTTAGGGATTAAAAAACAGCCCATGATCACCGATAGCAATGGAATCCATAATAGTTAAGAACGGTCATAAGCTTAGCGGAAATCAGAGACTCGCTTCAAAGTATTGATCAGATTGCTCATAAGGATTTCGACTCTGCTATTGTATAGTCATCTTGCGCAACTTCTCAATAACCGCTGGTAGCATTCCCTTGGTCGTTCCTCCCTTAGGTTGAAGCAAGTACCAGCACAGTAGCAGTCGCTTTAGCCCGAATCATGTCAGGTAGAGGTGGGATTTCCCCATCTGCTCTTAAGCGAGACAGCTGATATTGCCAAAATGAGACCCCTAATTTACGGCAAGTCTTTTTCAAGGGGCGTAAGCACAGAATCGGGGATGCATGGCTCAAAGAAAAACGGGTCAAGGACAATAGAGCCTGTACCCGAATCAAAAACTTGTCATGAGCCTAACATCACAATTGCCAGCCGTACTAGCCCATCACGAATTTCTAGAACAGGCCGAAGCACTCAAAGAAGCAACCAGCCTGAGTCAGATGGTTTATATCGTTCTGCAAATGGGTTTGTATTTGGCTCGATGGCTTCTGGAGGATGAACTCTCACGGCGAGCAAAAACAGTATTTGAATGGCCTAGGTGTAGCACCTGCGGAACCCGCTTGCACTCGAAGGGATGGGAATCTCGTCAGATGCAGACACTGGTGGGAAATATTTACTGAAAGCGACGGGTGGGTCGTTGTCCAAAAGGGTGTCCAGGTAGTCTATCAGCTCCTCTGGACCAATCCATTGGGATTACCTCTTACCAGCACAGCAGTAAAGAACTGGTGCGTCTAGGCTGCTTGTTAAGTCTATTTATGCCCTATGAACTGGCCAGTTGGATGCTGAGTCAGTGGAGTGGTTTATCCGTCAGTTCATCAAGCTTGTGGAATTGGGTGCAAGTCATGGGCAACAAAGCTTATCAGGAGCTAGAGGCTCAACTCAAGCTCAAGCATCAGGTGAACAGGCTCCTAGTGAAGCGATTTCAGAGGTGTTGTCTGCTCTGCCTTTGGCCATTGCTGCTGACGGTGTGATGGTGCCCTTTCGCCCCACCCCGAAAACCCCCAAGGGAAAAATCCAGTGGCGAGAAGTTAAAGTCGCTATCTTAGCCCGCCTGGGAACACGGCTCACCCGAGCTAAAAAGAGTGTCCCCCAACTACTGCGTCGAAGACTGGTAGCAGTATTGGGCGATATCGACCAGTTCATCCCCTTACTGCACCTCGAAGCCCGCAAACAAGACTTTGAATCGGCCCCAAGCGTCATCTGGTTGAGTGATGGGGGGCGAGGCTTCTGGCGAGTCTACCGCACCTTGTTCTCTCACTGTGCTGTGGCAGTTCTCGATTTTTTTCATGCAGCAGGCCATCTTGCACGAGCAACAAAAGTGATGTTTGGGGATGTTCGCTCTGCTCAAGCCCAAGCCTGGTTCCGGCGCTGGCGACACCAATTGCGACATGGGCAACACCTGCTAGTATTGCGGTCCTTGACGGTGTTGATTCACTCACAATTATTTACGGGCAAGTCTTTTACGACGTTGCTTCAAGTACAGGCTTATTTCCAGCGCCATCTGCGACACATCCGCTATCGCCACTTTGAACAACAACAGATACCCCTGGGGTCAGGAATGGTCGAAAGCTGACTGCCTGACAGATCTTTGTATTCCATAGCTCATAAAGCTTTGCACTGTAGAGAGCGGATACGAGAGAACCAGATTTTGTTGTAGTGTTTCTTTTGAGCTTTTTTAGAGGCAAAACACGGTTGCGGATCCTTGGTGAATAAGGGGACTGGCATCAACAACTCCCGTCCTTTATGGACCACCCCCTTGAGCCACCGCAATCCAATCTTGAGATAGCTAATGCCTCTGTGCCAATGGGGATCAACCTGTTGGCGTAGCCCTTTAATATGAACAGCCATCCCCTGAGCCGTGCTGTATAGCAGTGCCACAGCAGCAATCAGGTACAGCCTCTCCAGAGCATCAGCACAGCGAATTTTCGACTCTTCAAGCTCAAACACACCAGATTTACTATCGAGGAATAATTCTTCCACCCGAAACCTCAAGGCGTATTGCCACAAGGTTTGTAACGAGGGTGATTCATCTGTAATCACTGCCCATGGTTCTTTTACGCCTCGGATATTCGCCAGTACCAAATTGCACCGATAGAGGCCATCATCCCAAAGCCCGACATTACGGTAGAGGAGAGCTTCTCCTTTGGATGGCCATAACCTACGGACTTCTCTTGGACATTGACGGGGGCCATGGAGAAGGACATCACATGGGATACGCAGACAGTAATGCCAACGGCTCTGCTGTAACCAGCTCATCAGTTGATGGTTCGCGAACCCACGATCTGCTAACAACATGACATCTGGATGCTGCCGTAATAACCAACGGGCCTGACGCAATAGCGGTTGATATTCCTCAAAGCAACCGCCGCACTCTTGTGCTCTAATACTTTCCATAACAACGGTACTGCTCTGCCACAGCAGACAACGGATACATGAATCATGCAGTATTCATTCCATAAAACCGTGGTATCCATCGCTAGGTAAAGGCGATGGGTTCGCCAGTTCTTAAGCGCTAGAAGGACCAAAGGGACATACAGTTTGTGGACATCAATGAGCGGATTGCACAGAAAGCGTTGCCAGCGACGCTCGACACTTTGGGCTTTTTTGCTCGGCAGGGACATAGGATTCCCAAGCAGATAAGCATAATCGTTCACTGCAGATTAAGGCGCTCACCATCCATCCCAGGGTCATGAGATGACGCAAATCTCGATAATGGCTGTGTTGACGTAAAAAGGAGAACAGTTGACGATAAATTTGGGTGGAGCCTGACATTTGAGTAACGCTGATTTGTGCTTAAATCTAGCTTCACATGTCGCTCCACTCTTTTCTCAAAGACTATGAAAATAAAGGCTTTGAGATACTTCTGTCAGGCAGTCAGGGTCGAAAGTGCTTGTAAGTGGTTGATTCAACAGCGCTTTAAGGGGGTTGGTATGCGCTGGAGTGAGGATGGCTTCAATCATCTACTCATTCTTCGGCTGACTTGGGTCAATGAACGGTTTGACGCCCTATTCCCCGGGGTGACCATTCCGAGATCTAAGGCATCCCCGATCCATTAGCTACGCCCTTTTTCAAGCCGACGAACGTATCTCTAGCTTGTCGTCCTGCTTCAGAACGAGTCTCCCCACTGATGTAGGAATCAATTATTCCGATTACGATTCCTACTATTAAACTAGGGAATACTAGATTGATGATTTTAGTATTTTAGCCATTAATAATCTTTGTTTTTTCAGAATTAATGCGTTGAACACTAAAACTTTGCTACTAAAATAAGTAAGCACTCTTAATAGTAGGATAAAACTTTTTAGTCCCTGTTTGATAATGGCTCTAAGTAATGTCGCAAATTCTAAAATTATTCTCCTAAATGATTGGGCGTTTAACAATGCCAAGACTGTTACTTGCTAACGACATTATGATAAGTACAAAAAAACCAAGAATGATTGACTTCAAGATTTGCTGCTAGAGATTTTTGCTTCAATCCAGACATTCTGATCGTAAAACCCACCCCGCTGCTCAAACTGAAATCCACCGAGTACCATTCCTAGCCAAACCACTACCACAGGCATCTCCAGCCCCTTCACCAATGCCGCAAACGAAACTGTACCTGAAGCTTTCTCCAAATACTTTGCGATCTCACCCACCCAGGCTGACACATCTTCCTCGTGACTGGCCTCCAGAGCAACCGCTTCCCCACTTTCGGCCCTCCAATAGCAACGGAACAATTAGGCCGGTAGGACCGCAGAGAAGCATTGGGTAACTGCCTGAGCGCCTTTATTCTCAATCATTCCAGAAATCTGAGAAGCACTCTGCCGATAGTTGGGGTAATTGAAGGGTCGACACTGTTGGCGAATTCTAGGCTAAGGCTACTTTGCCTCCAATTGGGCTTCATAGCTAGCGTCTTGAGTTCCCATAACCCTATCCCAGAAGGTGAAGTAAAGACCGTAATGTTTGGTATATCGATGATGATGAACCAAATGATGTGCTGAACCGATACACCACCGACCCCAAAAGCAGCTTAGGCGCGAGTAGGGCACAACCGGATATCCAATGTGATTTCCTATAGCCCAGATAGTCATTGTTAGTAAAATACTAATGAGGACTCCAATGTGCAAAGGAATGATAAAGGCGATGCTCAGTAAGAAGAAAACCTGAATAGCTACTTCCAAAGGCTCCAGCGCAAAGAAAGTCCAGGGGGTTGGGGGCCTCGACTGGTGATGCCCTTGATGAAACCATTTGAACAGGGGTCGCAGGTGAATAAGCCGATGATAAAAGTAGAAATAGGTGTCTTGAAGCCAAAGCACAAGAACATAGCTAAATATAAAATAGCTTAGATTCTGAATCTTCCAGTCAGTATAAACTCGCGTG
>NZ_AFEJ02000019.1 GCF_000238775.2 Acaryochloris sp. CCMEE 5410
AAGCCTGAGCATAAGTTTTTCTGTATTAACTCAGCAGTTAAGCAGCGGTTTTTGAGACAATCTTTGCTTTCCTGCGTTTGGAGACTCGTTTTTTGACCGTTGGATATCGAGTTCTTGGTGGTTGAGATTGGCCTTGCTTGCGTCGGGTGATTTACCGCGAGTTTTGGTGCTTGAGCAGGTGTTCCAATCGCCGCAATAATACTTGGGAATGCTTGAGCGACGCGTCCTGGTGATAGAACTTGTTGAGGAGACTGCCAGGGTAAAGGCGTATCCATACAGTCTGACCGAGCAAACCACAATTGCCAAGATATCATCCCAATCAAAGTACTCCATCGCTCTGTCGCTTCATTGGACGTGAGTTGAGGGTCGTCCAATAGAGCCGTTGTTTGGCAAATCGATACCAATGCTCAATGCTAAAGCGCTGCAGATATCTTCGCCATAATCGCTCCAGACTTGGCATGCATTCTCCAGTCCAGGCCAGCCAAAGCGGCTTAAACTTTCGTCGTTTACCTTTCGGTTGGATGATCTCAACGCGCAAAATTTCCATTTCTCGTTTGGCCGAATTACGGAAATGGAATTGGCTCCAGCGAGTTACTCTGACCTGTCCAAGTTGGGTGTCTTCTATCTCCAATATTTCGCTGGCTTCTGGATATATTAGGGGCATCAATTTGAACTTATGTCCATGCTTACGAGGAGCCCTCGTCCTGAATAAGCGAAGGGAATACCATACACAGCGATTGGATGCTAAGCGCAATAACAGGTCGACTTCAATCCCTGCAGTGTGATTGAGAAGATGCCTACCGTAGTGACGGTCAAACGCGGCTAGAGGACGCACCGGCAAATGACGACAGACTTGCTTTAATTGAAACGTGGCTTTGGTCAAAGCGGTCTCAAGCTCGTGATTCGTTCATGGCGTAGGGGCAGTGCCCAATGCTGACTTTCGTCTGGGACCCAAGAAAGGGTGCTATAACTTTGGCCTACCCCGACAGTATGTCCCCCTTGATGATGAAAACCTCTGTCTTTGAGGGTCTTGGCCTCGGGACGCAGCCAAGGACTACTATCTCCCACGAAGAGCGGCTGGTCTTGAGCGGAAACTTGTCGAACTAAATACCGGTGAAGTTTGGCACGATGGATACGACCATCATGCAGGGCTGAATAGGTACTCGACCATTGACGACGGAAGATAGGATGTTGAGACAAACACACAAATGAACGCAGGCTCGGACTCTGCTGCATAATCACGACTTCTCCGGTTGAGTGGCACTAACTTCTCCACCCCCAACCAAAAAAATATTGGCCAACCATTTTCGACAGGTAGATATGGAATTATGGGTTGCAATTCATAGGCAAAAAATCAGCTCTGAATTCATACATATCACGAATGGAAGATCGTGATCTCATCCGGTCTATTCATGTATCTGTCCTCCTTTTTTCATCCTTCTTCTCCTTGTGCGTTTTAAGGTTAGATCTTGGATCGTTTCTCTCGTTGTTTTCTCCTCATGTGAACGGTCATTACTCAGTTCTCTTCTGGCTTCAGGGTCAGTTTGCTGTCAATTTCCGCATGGATTCTCCTCGGAGCAAGACCTTCATCGCATCATGGATAATCCGGTCGAGGATGGCATCGGCGAGGGTGGGATCTTGAATTTGTGAGTGCCATTGCTCCAGGGGCATTTGCGTGGCGAATAAACAGGAGGCTTTACGGAAACGCTCGTCTAGGATATCGAGTACTTCTCGAGCTTCAAAGACAGACAGGGGATCTCTAAGCCATTCATCCAGCACCAATAGATCGTAGGCCGCTAATTGTTTTCGAGTTTGGGATAAGACCCATCTCCTTGGCCAGCTTCAACTCCAGCACCAGGTCAGCGGTTTTGATATAGCGCACGCTATGGCCTTGCTTGCACAGATGATTGCAAGGACCGACGCCAAGAAAGACTTCCCTACACCGGTCGGCCCAATAGAATCAATGACAGGTTTTTTGGAGCCAATGGCCTTGAGCAAATTCAAGGAACTGGATTTTACGGAGTCCTCTGGGACATCGAAATCCACGGCATCTAAGGTGGCATGCACCGGCAGTCGCGCTTGCCTGAGTCGCGTTGCATCCGTTGATTCTGACGCCGGATGTATTCGCGCTCTACCATCAAGGCCAGTCGTTCATCGAAGGACAGATCATGATAGGTGGGCATCGCCTGCTGTTCTCGCCAAGCTTCGAGTACGCCGGTGAGTTTCATTGTTGTAGCTGTTCAATCATTGCTTGCATCGTTGTCTCCCCCTACGTCGCTGATAATATTCGGACCCTCGGACATTGGCATGGTGAATAGGAATCACCTTATGGGTTCATCCGGTAAGGGGTCGGATTCAAGTTTGTTTGGAGCATGGACTTGAGATAGCGTTGGCCCACCATCCCCATAGCATTAGCCGATTACAGCGGCTTCCAACCTTTCAGCACCATGGGTGTTCTCAGATGTTGCACCCCTTTTAAGCTCGAAATGCTTGTTCATCATGGGCTTCTTCTCAAAGATCTCTATCACTTGTTGCTTCGTTGCCGGTCCAACATTCTGAGCCCAGGTGATGAAGGTCTCTCTCGATTGGTTTTTGTGGCTAAGTGCGCCGGTGCATATGCCCCTCTTGCGTGGAATGCTGAAATGAAACGCTGGAACGTTCATGTACCGCAATGCGCTGATGGTCATGGAAATCTGCACCAAGATTCCGTAATCTTGACCGATACCGATTGACCCACATAGCCATAAGGGACACTGTATAGTGGCGGTTCACCTCAATGTGATAATCAAAACTCACTTTCGCAGTTTTAAATTCGCCAAACTCAAACGCATGGCTGGGCAAGGACCTCAGTTCCGGTGGTCCACTTGCTCAAATAATTCTCGACGGGATGACCATAGGATTTCATGGTCCGATGGTTGAGTTTCTCGAGTCCCGCTGCTATCGCTTCATTCAGTTGCTTGAAACTGGTAAAGGTCTGATCTCTCAATGGCGCTAGGATATGACGCTCCACTTGCTGTACCGCATTCTCCACTTTGGGTTTATCCCGAGGGCATTTGGGGCGAGCGGGCAGAATAATCACGTTGTAGTGTTCCGCAAAGTCCTGATAACTCCGATTGATACCGGGCTCATAACGACACGGATCTGTGACTCCTGACTTGAGGTTGTCTGGAACGATAGCGACCGGCACCCCACCAAAGAAGGCCAAGGCCCGTTGATGAGATCCGAGCCAGTTCTGATGGTTTGGCTTTCGGTCGCCTCTGCATAGGTGTAGTTACTCGCTCCACAGCAGGCTACAAATACTTGAGCTTGAGTCACCTCACCGGTTTTGGGATGGACCACCGGCACCGTCATACCGCAGTAGTCCACAAAAATCTTTTCCGCTCCCTTGTGAATCTGGCGCATGGATAGCGAGTGCTGCTTTTTCCACTGACGGTATCGACGGCAAAAGCCACTATAGCTACAGTTCCAGTCTCCTCTCTCTTTACCCTCCATCCACAGTAGGCCCAGGGGACCCCTTTGCGTTGCATCTCTCGATGCACATATTCGAAGTCAATCGCTGGCTTCTTACGGGAGGACTGACGCTGACCTTTTCCCAGCAAATGCTGGATATCACTATCACTCAGTGGCTTAACTGGTCATAACTGAGAGATTGACCCTGGGCACGGCGCAGATAGTCCCGGACACTGGTACGGGAGATGAAGCAGCTACGAGCGATCTCCGATTTATTGTGGCCGAGTTCATGTAAACGGATATTTCGCGAAATTTACTCATCGACAGGGTTGCTCCTTGACGTTTATAGGCCATTGCCATCTCCATTCCTCTGCTAATGCACAGAAGTTTAGAGGTTGGCCTGGCTAGGATAATGACCTGTCGAAATGATGGTTAAGGGGGTGGAGAAGTTAACTGCCACTTATCCGGCGAAGTTGTTGCCACAGGGGTGGAGAAGTTTATTGCCACTTGACTGGCGAAGATAACTTCCATAGGGGTGGAGAAGTTACTGCCATTCGACCGGAGAAGTCAACCTCCACAGGGGTGGAGAAGTTGGTGAGAATATGCAGACTCATCAATACCGCATCCATTAGCTCAAATAACGCGTCTTTACTGGCGCCAAAGCAGCTATACAGAGTTTGGCGGAATTGACGCAGATGGTCGAAAATCATAAGGGCAATGAGTGTGATGATTCATTGACCTTAAAGCAGTCGGTGTACTTCATTGACTGCTTTTCTCGTTTGCTTTAGTCCAAACTCAAGTAATTTAGGTCCTGGAGTCTGGCAAATTTCATCAAAGTTCAGCCTCCTTTCATTACCGCCAGAACAGGCGGTAACCTACTCTGAAGTGTGTGCCTCAGAGCAGTAACTCGAATTCAGCTAATGTTTCTCAAGCCATTAGGCTGCAATCCGAGTTGGTAGAATGAAGCGCTTCACGACTCCTTGCGTATTGCCATCCGTGATGGCCTGCTCACAAGCAGCCATTAAGACCGCTTGAGCCTGTTGCTGTCGGTGATGTTCAATCACTGGGCAATTGAAATGAATGGATCATCCCTCTGTTGAGAACAGCGCAGTTGAGCATACAAAAAATGCAACGCTAAATGCACCAAAGAGTACCACTTGTGAATCGCTTCATAGTGTTGGACGCGAAACTCCCCCAATCCCAAACATTGCTTGAGATACCAATAATCTGTTCAATGGACCAGCGCTTTGAGTAGCGTTTCAGTATTTTGGCCGCAGACAATGAGGTGTCTGTGCACAGGTAATACTTCGGGTGAGAATCCCGAGGGTGCCGCTTGGAGATGACCACACAGACGTCAAAAGGCACCTCATTTAATCGGCCCGTAATCGAGCGCGTTAGGTAGGTTGCTTTGAGCCTGTCACTGTTTTTAACTCAACTGAGTCGTAGTGTTTGTGCTTGAGGTCTTTGTTCCATTGACTCAGACGCTTGCCATCAAGAATGCGATTGGATTTGATAGCGCCCAACAAAACCATCGCTTGCCTTGCCGCCGAACAAACTTGAGTAGTTTGGCGGAGGCATACCAGCTATCGAATAAACGTACACCCGCCATTCTTTGGGTATAGAGGCTGGAGCTGCTGAAGCATCTCCCGGACCAGTTGATACTTGGTTGGAAGCGCAATCGCTCCTCCTTGGCACGTCCCCGGTTCAAGTTGCGAACCGTTTTTGCCCGTAAATAGAGCCGATAGGCGAAGGGAACACTGTGGTTGCCAATTTGAACCCGACAACTCACATGCACCATCCCTTTCTTGTACTTGGGAGTATGCGACCACTGGCATTGTGGTCATGCTGCCAATCCACCCCTTCCAAGGCATGGGTATCCTTATCTTTGCTACTGGTCGAGTCATCAATACTCACATACACCACAGGAGAACTTCCTCCTCGCTGCACGCGCTCTATGACATCGGCCAGGTGATTTCCCCAAGGCGTTTGTCGAGAGATTGCTCAGACCAGGTACTCACTCGTAAAAAGTCAGCCACTGCACTGGCATCTGGAGCATCAACCCACTGAGCATACAAGTGGCTAAGGGTTTTGCGGCCATTGCCCACAATCAATCCTTCAACAATACGCAGCACATGCTGCTGTTGAGGTTTAGATAACGGGATGCTCAAGTGTGAGAGGTACTGTTTTAGAGCCTGGTCTGGATGGATGATGCTTTTTAGAATGACTACACCTTTGGGCAAACACGATGGTTAATGGCCTGAATTTACTACGGTGTGGTCTTTGATGGCCAATCAAGCAGTTTTGCCAGACTCCAGTAGGTCTTGATACTAAGTGCTAGGATACGGAGAAATTTGTCTCATCCTGTCTTACACCTTGCTCGGTATCCAATAATTTAGGTCTTGATACTAAGTGCTAGGATACGGAGAAATTTGTCTCATCCTGTCTTCCTCAAATAATGCACTTCAAAAAACCAAGATACGCTTAAGCTTCTCAGCAATCTCCAGAGTAATTGGACGATCTCCTCTCTCCATCTTGCCAATATAATCAGAACTCACATCAATAAACCCTGCAAGCTGCTTCCGACTTAATCCCTTAACCTTTCTGGCTTTAAGTAAGCTACTTGGTTCGATATCAACTGCCTGGGCACGGTCAACCACAAGAGCCATTTTCTTGGGTGAGCCAATTTTGGTTAAAAGCTCAGGGATAGGATTTGGTGGGCTTATTGTCAACTTTGCATCAAGCAATCGATCTATTAATTTAACCTTTCGCCAATTCTTGGGTTTCGGGGACTCACTATCAGGTTGCAGCCAGCTTGGGTAAGTTTCGGGATCAAACTGTAAAAGCCATCCTAATTTATTCAGCATTTTCAAGGATTTATCCCACCGTTTTCTCAAATCTCTGGCCTTGCCCTTTTGATTTCGTGCTGTTTCTATTTCCGAAAGTGGAATTACTTCCTCAAGGAGTTTCCCCACAGTATAGTCATAAGGATTCTCATTTCTAGCTCTAATTCGAGAATCAAGCGTGAGTTGGATGGCTAATCGTAAAGCCATTTCATTATGGTAAGGATCGATTTGTAAAATATCTTTAGCAAGGTAACCAAATTGGTACAGAGCTTCTTGTGCCTTAAGACCAGCTCGGTTTAGAAAATTCATTGTCCATAAGCCTGGAGAAACGGTTATGTAAACTTCTTCTGGCTTTTCAATTTTTTTCGTCACAAAATCAAACTGTCCAGTAGGCTCTATCAATACATCCCACATCCGACCAGTGGGAGTACTAGCATCGATTTTACTTTTGCCCCTACCTGCTATCCATACTGACCTTACCAATAAGCAAGAAAGAGCATAGGCTGTGCTAGCAACAGCAAGTCTCTTTTCTGGTAAAGCAGTATTATGGTTTTTATCCCATCCGAGAAGCTTAATTATATCGGTCGCATTAAGGGTAAATGAGCTATTCCAGGGCTCCTCTTGTTCCATTGTTTTCGCAGCGAAGATGAGCTGAAGTTTGACAGTATCAAACCCAAAGATATCAATGATCTGTTCAGCAGCTTCCCAGGGTAAAAGGGCAATGTCTCCTGGGGAGGTAATGTAGTGTTCGATAAAGTTACCTGGATTAGATTTGCTACGATACTTAAATTTCGCATTCGAATTTTCATCTTGCTGCCATAGATCGGGGCGAAGCTGTGCCTTTATGCTGCTTGCAATAGGGATAGATGTAGGTAAAGCAGTTACAGCAGGTAGTTCTATTCTGGCTTTGTTTTTAGGTAGTGGCGAACGTCGAAGTCCTAATAAAGCATGCATATCTTCAAGAGAGCAGCTAGGTATACTCAACTGCTCAATTAAAATTAGAGCAATTTCCTGACTATGGAAAGAAGCCCTTACTTTTATCTGATCACAAATAGGGCCAGTTTTATTAGTTTTGAGAAATTTGATAACTATTTGTTGTAGTTGTGATGCAGACATTTCTCTTAAAGCCTTACTTCCAAGTTCAGACTCTAATTCCTGCAAAGCTAAATTCAATAATTCCCTACAAAAGGTATTTGAGATGGTCCCCTTAAATGACTCATGGCAGAAAAAGTCAGAAAGTGATTCATTCAAGTACTTTTTAACGGTTATTTCATCAATATTAAATTGTAGTACTTGAGATTCACGAGATATATCAGTATTTATCTGAATGTGTGGAAGAAAGGTATCTAAGGCACTCTTACCTTTTTCTTTAATAACTTCTTCAACCTTGAACTTATATACCTTGAGCAAATGCAAGTAAAGATGTTGAATTATTAATCTAGATAGATCAGTCCTTTCAAGCAGAAAGTCGATCATCTGATCCAGAAAATCTAAAGAGATAACTTGGTCTATAGCAACATCAATCGGTAAGGTAACGAAGATTATTTGATCTTCTGAGTTAACATTTGTTAAATGATGAGATTCCGGCGAGAGGTTTTCTCCTGACTTATCAGCAGCTAATATATCATCATGACAATCTAGATTCATAGTCAACTTAGAACGTGTAACCAGCTCATCAGAGTTAAAGCCATTCACTCTAATGTCCACTTTTCGTGTTGATCGATGTCTATCAGAAGCAGACACTAAAATTAACCCTCCTCAAGCGAAATATAAATAGCCAGATACAATAATCATTATTTTGAAGCACACCTAAGGTGTTTGAAAAGGAAAGACTAATGATTTTAATTAAAAGTGATTGAAAAAATTATTTGCCATAAACAAAGACCTATTATTGCAAATGAATAGGAATGTGACCTTGAATTTGTAAGATTTATAGATTTCAATCGA
>NZ_AFEJ02000020.1 GCF_000238775.2 Acaryochloris sp. CCMEE 5410
CTACTTTTAGAAACTCTATAGCCTTTTTATCCTTTTTTAGACGAGCAATAATCCCAAGTTCCAAATAATTATATGATATGCCTAATAAATCACCAAGAGGTTCACGGATTTTTAAACTACGTTCAAAAAGCTGTATAGCTCGACTATAATTACCAAATATGCGTTCAATTAGTCCTAAGTCATGGAGGCTTTGTGCTTCCCCTTTCTTATTGTCCAGTTCTATATTTAATAAGAGGCTTTTCTGATGTAATTTGCGAGCTTGTAAATAATTGCGCCGGACTCGTGTAAGCTCGCCTAATTCACGAAATACAATTGCCAATTGCGATTTTTGATCCGTCTCTTCAAAAAAAGTCTTACAAGCTTCGTATTGTTCCTGAGCTTGATCATAATCAGCCTGTTCCCTAGCAAGTTCACTCAGCTTTAAGCGCATTTCGAACTCAGTTTGAGTGTACCCTAACTGCTGGCAACCAAAGATTGTGTTCCTTAGAATATTACTACCATCATTCCAATACCCTTTAAACAGAAGGAAGTCTCCAATGATATTACCAAACTCTACAACTTCCTTGAAGTAGCAATTCTTAAATGTCCAATAAACTATTTCAATAATATTTCCATAATTATCGTTGATATGATCATAGTTTAGTTTACCAGATTGAATAGAACTTAGATAATATCTAGCCAGGCATAGATGTAAAGTATTTACTTCATTTGATTTTCTTTCAAATAGCTTCTCAGTTGCGAATTCTTTAACTAGTGGGTGCAACTTATAGTGTTTTGATTTATTAGTATAAACTAATGATACCGCGATTAAGCCTCCCATCTCCAATTGCAATTTAATCGGTTTCTTATCTAAGATTACTGACAGTGCATCAATGTCAATACTAGAACCTCCAAAAATTGAAGTTGTTGATAATAGTCTCTTTAATGTCTCATCCAATAAATCCCATGTGATATTAAACGAAGATCTTAATGAGCGAGAACGCCACTCAAAAATATCTAGCTTTTGTTGATCATTTTCAAAACTAAATCTATAATCACTTAAACTACAGCAAGAAAATTTTATTAAACTTCCAGATATATTAATCGCTAATGGCAGATTTCCACACATCTCGGTGATTTTTACTGCTTCATTGTTTTCTGATTTAATTCTATCCCTACCTACTAACTTAGTTAGCAACTCCATTGATTCGGACTTACTGAATGGTTCCAGTATTAACTCTTGAAACCCTTGAAGGGGAGCAATATCTTTGTCACGCGCAGTAACTATTACTGAACATTGTCCAAATGTTGGCAATAGATAATTAAGAATTTCTGAATCATTGGCATTGTCAAGTATCAATAGAGAACGCTTCTGAGACAAGATTGTACGAACACGCTCTGCCTTATCCAAAATATTCATTGTTGAGTTGAGATCACAACTATAGGCTCTAGCAAAACTCGCTAAGAGTGCGGAAGGCTCTTGAATACGGAGATCAGCAAACAGAACCCCATCAGGAAATGATTTTCGATATTGATGGGCAAAGTGCTTAGCAAGAGTACTTTTACCAACTCCTCCCATACCGTAGATACCAACAATTGCTATTCCTGATTTGTTGAAAACTAAGAAATTTTCAAGACTTTTAAGCTCTGCTTCACGACCGACAAAGTTTTGTATATCAACAAGAACTTGAAAGGGAATATGATTTTCTAGTTGAGGAGTAGAAGTCTTTTTGGATGATACTAAATTTTTTTTACGTTCCCATTTACGATCGAATTCTGCTAAATTACCTACTTGGTCTTCAATGACAAACCATAAGTCAAGTCGGAATACCCAGTACTTTGAGCCTTGACGTTTCTGGCGGATATCAGAAAATACCCCGAGTGTGAGTCTAAGATGCTCTAAAGCCTCCTGCAAACTCCATTGAGTAAGTGGATCAGGGCTGCTCTCCACATGCAACTTATCTGAGTAGCTTACTAACTCTGCCAATTGCTTAAGAGTAGCCTTTATCGTCACTTGCTTGGGACCACTCCTGTCTATCTGAATATTGCTCAAACAGTAGCGGTAAGAATTAACCTGTTTGTTCCCATTGGCAAATGTAAGTATAGCTCTCAGAATCCGCTTAGTACGTTTCCTTGGTACTTCTCCAAACGATAATTTCATTTAATATAAATCGGAGGAATATATCAGAAAAAACTCTATCGTGAACTTCGGGGACCCCGAAGTTTAAAGAATACAAGAGGTCATATACATTATCCTGGAAGATTTAAGGTGTTTTAACTTTTTTTGACATCAGGGTAGTTTTCTAGATGTATTCTGTAATCAATTCAGTTATTCATTGTTTTATAAATTAGTCTTTTGCTTATACATTTACTAGAGTTAAATATTAATTCTTTGTATGACACTTAAAACTAATTCTTCTGGTGTATGGCTCTAGATAAATTAGCTTAAGTATGAGCAATTATTATTGGCTTTGTTTTCCTTTTAGTAGGAACAAATATGTAAACTGAAATATTAGACTGGAGTCTAAGAAAATGTACTTAATAAGGTCTGATAGCTCTATAACTAATCTAGATTTATCGGAAATCAACCTTGACGAAGAGGTTCAACCTCGAAAGCAGACCAACCAGGCAGTTGTACAGGAGTATACAGGTGCCATGAAACTGGGAGCTAAGTTTCCCCCTGTTACTGTTTTCTATGATGGTGCTGAATATTGGTTAGCTGATGGTTTTCACCGTGTTCGAGCTAAAGAGAGCATTGGTCAACTAATAATTTGTGCAGAGGTTTGGCTTGGTTCTCGTCGTGATGCAATACTTTT
>NZ_AFEJ02000021.1 GCF_000238775.2 Acaryochloris sp. CCMEE 5410
CGAATTCGACGCCTTTGGATTCGAGAAGCTTGGGCAACTCTAGGTCGAAGATTGGGGTGGTTTCTAAGATTTTTGACTCTTCAGCTGTGTCATCTTTAAGCTGGTAGCGAATCAATTTTTGGCCCACGAAACTCGGGCAACCTGCTCGTCACGAACTTGTTCAATAAAAAAAGCTGTAAGGTACCCGGGCACCCTAGGTCCCATGACAAAGGGAGAGCCAAATTCGCAATTAACAAGATGGCTGGTAAAATAGCAGCAGACTTGTAATGAGGTTTGGACGAGGACGTTGAGGCTTGTCTTTGATCGGCATGGTTCGCTCCCTAACGCTTGTAACTTGCTGGTTCAGGTGGCCGGAGAAGCTCCCACCCATTCAAAGACTCTGTCTGTTCTAACCATTCAAACACTTGGTCCAGCTGCTGAATGGTAAAAAGCCGAACTGCCAAAGAATGATGGGAAGTTGGCTCGAAAGATTATGTTGCTGGCGGATCGCAAGTGAGATCGCATCAGCCGGGATCAACAGCTCTTCCCGCAAGTAACGAATTAGCTGGTTTGAGCAGAATAGTTCATGGTTGAGAGTCGTCAGGGGAGTAAGGCGGAGATTAAATCTCTAAGGCTTGAAAGCAATTGTCTTCATCCTATCGATTTTGAAAAAGATTCAATTGGACAAGCAATATATCAATGCTGCGGGAGGGGAGGGATTGAGTCAGTTTAGGCAAGGAGACCTAAGCGCTTGCCGTTATCGCGGGCAAGACGAATCCAATTTTGGCGCTGAGTCCGCTCAATACCGACTTGATTGCAGAAGTTGGTAATGGCTTTTGAATGCAGAGCGATCGCTTTGCCTCTGAGTTTGGTGAATCGGGGTACCAACAGCAGTGCGAGTAAGAACAACGATAGGCAAACATAACAGACTCCGTAAATGTAACGCTATGTTAACTATGTTAATCAAAGTGTTACAAAATGTCAAGATTCAACTTGACTTTCTGTAGGGTCTCTGAGTTAAAGCTTATTTAGCTAAAAAACAGTTCAAATTTAATTACGGTGAGTTAAAGTTGCCACTAAGAACTCTATTTGAACTTTTAAGTAAATAAATAGCCACTTTCATCTATATTTTCTTGATAATCAGCATCAAAAATAGTTTAATAAGGTGTGCTGATGTGGCGATTTAAGTATTTTTATAGTCTACTTTTGTAAAGCTTTTACATAGAACACAATTAATGTAACGGTATTGTGAACTGAATGGAGATGAGTTGAAGTGACCTAGCCCCAAGCATGATTGTGCAGGGCTAGGGGACTAATAGTGGTTTCTATGCTAGAAGAATTACCCGCTGGGCTTTTATCCAGCAGAATTGAAAGTAATTAATAGCGAATGGCGGGACGCATTCTCGTGGCTAAATCGCCATATATTCTTGCAGCATCACTTTTTGCGATCGCAAAATCTTAAAGGCTTCCCGCTCTACCGGCGAACCCACTCCCGGCTGACGTTCAGACGCTCACCCACTTTTGCTAAGGTCAGTGGATTTTGATCAATCAGGCCGTATCGCAAAGTAATCACTTCCGCTGCTGCGGGCTGAGATCTTGGAGTAGCTTGGCCAAATCAGACCGCAGGGAAGATGCTGTGGCATAGGTATCGGGAGACTCATTGGGATCTTCAAGTAGCTCCCACAGTTCCGTATTCTGCTGATCGCCAATCTGAATATCTAACGAGATCGAGCGACGCGCATAGTTGAGATAGTCTTCAATCTTTTTAGGCGTAAGGTCCATCTCTACCGCTAGCTCTTGGATGGTGGGGTCGCGATGGAGTTTTTGCGACAGTTGGCGTCTAACCTTGCGCAGCTTACTGAGTTTTTCATTGATGTGAATCGGTAAGCGGATGGTTCGTTCTTGTTCTGCGATCGCACGGGTCATAGCTTGACGAATCCACCAGTAGGCATAGGTAGAGAAGCGATAGCCTTCATCGGGTCAAATTTTTCGACACCCCGTTGCAAGCCAATGGTACCTTCTTGAATCAAATCCAAGAACTCAACTTTCGCTTTGTTGTACTTTTTGGCAATTGAGACCACCAAACGCAAATTAGATTCCACCATTTTGCGATTGGCTTTGTGGCCTAACTTCAATTCTTTTTGCAGTTGTGAAATCGATAGCTCAGCTTTGTCTGCCCATTCCGTTAGGGTGGGTTCTCGATCTAGATCCGCTTGCAAGTCTTGTTTCAGATCTTGTAAAGCTATAAAACGCTGCACCTGCTTGCCAAAGATAATTTCCTCTTCGTGATTCAACAGAGGAAAGCGACCAATCTCTCGCAGATAGATCGTAATGGAATCTTTGCTCACAGATGAAGTTTTCATGTCTACGGAAAATTGGAATAACTGGATATAAAAGACCCCAGCATAGAGCTGGGGCTGACAGACAAGGAAGAAGAGAACATCGGGGTAGCTGTGTGTTTCGCAAGCTACCCAACCTGTAATTTAGAAGTGCAGTAAAGCGGCAACTTGACCGACAATGCCTTGACCAGTCATGACTTCAGTCACGAGGGCCAAGAAGAATCCCATTGCGAGACGACCACCAAAAGTCTCTGCAAAATCGGTGAAGCCCCAGATTGGATTTTGTGTACTCATATCGTTTGACTCCGTAATCGAATAACCTTATGTAAATAAATGTAACTGCTCTTGTAACGTTTTGTCAAGCATCGATTTATTTTTTCAACAGTTCCTTCAATCTAGGTGAAGCCAGTCCATCCCTTTCATTGGCATGGCCTTAAGTGGATAGTAAAAAACCCAGCGCAATGGCTGGGCCTGGATGAGAGTGATAATTAAATACGATTTAGAGAACTCACCACCGTGTTACGGATAGAATTCTTCGTTACAAGATTAAGGTAGCGGTAACCTTAACCCTTATTGCTGACCCACTAAAGTGAGAGGAGAGAAAACTTTAGTCGGTGATCAGAAATCTTTTAGAAGCTGAACCAGGCGACGAGCTGGCCCAAAATTCCTTGTCCTGTAAGGGCTTCAGTAATGATAGCTAAAGTAAAGCCAATCATAGCAAGGCGACCATTCCAGGTCTCAGAAAAGGCGCTAAAGCCAGAAGAAGGTTGTGTATTCATTGCGATTCAATCTCCTAAATAATCAGCTGGTAATTTCAAAAAGGTCGAGGGCAATATGGCGGCTTACATTAAACCCAGAAGTGCAAAACGCCTTTTCCTGTGACTAGCTCAATCGATGGCGGCATAAAAACCAACCATGGCTAGGCGGCCACTCCAAGCTTCAGCAAAGGGATTAAATCCGAAGAAATTGTTAGAAGTATTCATGTGTGTAGACTCCGTGGAACTCATGTGTGTTGTAACCTTATGTAAATTAATGTAACAGCTATGTAAAGAGATGTCAACACAAATCTTCAGTTTTGTGAAGAAACTTCTTCGAATCCGCTGCAATTATTGACTGTTCTAGCTTTTAGCCTATGCATCCAATCTTTGGAAACCAGTGCCTGAACTTTTCAAACCCAGTTCGGGTTAAGCCCGTTTTTAAGCCCTGCTATGGACGAATGAAGGTTTCAGCCTACGCAAGGATAAGGGGTTTAGCTTATCCCAAATTCAGGTTTGTCAAGCAAAATAATACGGTTACGCGCTTTATCCACCGATCTAGCAAGCGTTTCACAGTGTTCCAGCTATCAATTTATGCAGGGCCAGTTAACTCATGAAGCTCAGTTATTACCCGGCCGAAATAAATGCCGATGTTCAGGGTGATATAACCGCGATCTCGCTTGAGAATGCGTTGACTTCAAAGCTGGACTGATTAAGTAGAGGGTTGTCCGAATTAACTCATGGCCTTCGGTCGCCTTTGCCATCTCAGATAAGGGCACAACCCACATTTGCTCATCCGGCCATCCTAAACGAAAGCCGATGGCCACAGGAGTATCTGGCTCATAATGAGCGAGTAATTTTTGTTGGGCCTGATCGACATGGCGCGCACTGAGATACAAACACAAGCTGGCTTTGTGGGCTGCTAAGCTAGCGAGTTCCTCTGCTTCTGGAACCTGTGTTCGGCCGCTAATTCGCGTCAAAATAATCGTCTGTACTAGTTCGGGTACCGTTAGTTCCACCTGCAATTTAGCTGCAGCCAGCTGAAATGCACTAATACCAGGAATAATTTCGAAGGGGATTTCGGCTTCTGCCAAAGCCTGGATTTGTTCATGTACAGCCCCATACAGGCAGGGGTCACCAGAGTGTAGCCGCACGACTGAAAGATGAGATCGCACCTTCTCAATCATCATCGGTACGATATCTTCAAGGGTCTTGGTGGCAGTCGGAATCAATTCTGCCCTGTCATGGCATAGACTCAGCATTTCCTTTGGCACTAGTGAATTGGCATAAACGACGACATCTGCCTGTTGGATAATGCGCTGAGCTTTTACGGTGAGTAAATCCGGATCTCCTGGCCCTGCTCCTACGATATAAACCGCTGGTAATAGAGGCTTACTGGACGTTGTCTGGTCGAGTAGCTCAGGAGAAGGGGGAGTCATAGGATTTCAATTCAACCTAAATATCAATAAAAAAACAGAGCCGCAGTATCGCATTAAGAGGCCTGTTTTGTATCAGGCAGGCTCCGCTTCAGCAAATACAGCCAGCTCAACCCAAGCATGCCAATCCCAATGCCAATCAAGCTTACAACTTGAGCAATCCGCAAAGGCCCTAGCATTAAACTATCCGTCCGTAATCCCTCAATCCATAGCCGACCCAAGCTATAGGTCACCGCATAGACCAGAAAGATCGTGCCTTTTTTAGCTTTTGGGAACTTAAAAAACAATGCCAGTAAGATTCCCAGGACCATCAGATTCCATACTGATTCGTAGAGGAAAGTGGGGTGAAAGTAGGCTGAACTCCGATAGGCAAGTGGACGACGCACAGGTGGAATGAATAGCTTCCAAGGCAGATCGGTCGGATCACCGAAAGCTTCTGAATTAAAGAAATTGCCCCAACGGCCGATGGCTTGCCCAAGATCAAGGATGGAGCAACCAAGTCTGCTAATTGCCAAAAAAATCTGATTCAGGCGACTAAAAAACATAGCTGCCAACATGCCGCCAAGAATGGCCCCATGAATGGCAATTCCCCCGCGCCAAATAGTGGCAACTTGATCTAAATGTTGACTGTAATATCCCATTGAAATAGGACATAGTATAGGCGGGCACAAGGATAGCTCCTATGACTAGCCAAATTGCCAAATCACTAATGTCGTCTGGATTAATCCGACGGTAGGTAGCCAAACGTCGGGAAAGTTGCAGCCCTAAAACAATTGCAGCCGCAATCAAGACGCCATACCAGCGAATAACGACAGAACCAACCCTGAAGATTTCTGGTCCAGGAGAGGTAAAAACGGCCCAGTACAATGGCAACAAATTAGCGAACATAGTTAATACACAGGCATGGATTCATCAGGAGTTTGAACCCAGTGCATAGTATCGCACCCCATGCTTAAGAACCGTCGTATTGATGCGTAGGTTCATATGGGCAGCAATGTAAGGCATGGCGTTTTACCTACTTACTCAATGGATTGTGCTTGCTCCAGTAAAGATTGCCAACCCGGTTTCCATAACCCTCGATTTTTCAGAGCTTTGGCATTCACCCAAAATCGTACCGTTTCATCACAAGCCGCAACTAGCTCAGCAAAAACCAGGGAACCCTCATTTTTGCGGTTAACAACCCGAAAATGTCGCCAACCAAAGGTTGAAGACTGAGCGGTCCATTTAGAACCAATCAAATGAGGGGGTTTCTGTTTTTTCACAATCAAACGGAACACTTGGTGACAAGTGAATGGAGCGATGAACAATCAATTATTTTTAAAGAGCGACAGGAGAGGGTAAATCCAGGGCGCTCAGGAGTCGATCAATCACAGTACTGACTAATCATGTCCTGAATGCATTCAACTTTAATGCGTTCATGGACTTGGGCACGCTGAAACGCTTTCTCTATGATGTCAACGGTAGTCAAGGTGTCCGAATCAACTAATAAGACTGGGATCTCCAGATCTTTAGCCCGGTTCAGTACAAGTTCGTTGGGAGGGAAATGCCCCGTCAAAATCAAGCAATGGGTAGAGGACTCCAAAGCCGCAAGTTGTAGATCAGTGCGATCGCCTCCTGTCACCACAGCCATATTTCGCCCTTTGCGGAAATTTTAAGGCAGAATTAACGTTCATCGCTCCGATGGTCAGCTCTTCTACCATAAGATTGAGAAATTCATGGCCACACAATACCTCAGCCTGGAGCTGTTGGACCAATTCCGATACGCTAACACTGCGTAGTAAGGCGTTACTGGGTAGTATCCCCACAACAGTATTTCTTTCGTTTCTAGAAAAGATTGCACTGTTGATTGCAATAGTTGTTGCTGTTCAACGTTGACATCATTGAAAATAACGCCCACCAAACGATTACCCAGGTTGCTTTCGCATTAAGCAATGCATCAATCATGGCTAGATTGTGAAAGCGGCTCACTAACACGACCTCTGCATCCAGTGCCTGAGCCATCTGGGGTAGAGATACGTCAAATAGATACCCTTCTGATAAGGAACCAGGACCTTCTAAGAGGACGAGGTCAACATCATCTTTCTTTTCAACTGATGTAGCTGTTCTACGTAGTTCGTCGCATCTCTATCTTCAAGTTGTTGCTGAATGTGATGAGGATTGATAGATAACAGGGTCGGGTAAATCTGCTCTGACGTGAGTCCAAGGGTTTCAGCAATGAACTTAACATCAATATCTAGCCCGTCATCGGCCAATCCTTCAGCATAAGTCCCGATGGGTTTGGCATAGGCTAATCGGTATCCCTTCCTGATCAGAGATTGAGCAAGGCCCAAAATGGCAGCTGACTTACCACTGAAGGCTTCAATGGAACCTATCAGCAGGTGCTTTGATGCCTTTTGCACTCCGAGAACTCCTCATAGATTAAGTGTTAATCATCTAGTTTTAACAGCTTACGATAGAAAGTCTTGGGAAAATCAGCAACTTTTGTGCGTCGGTAGTTGGTAATGACTTCGATTAAAAACCAATAAATTCAAAATTGGTGATCGTGAGTTCGTAATTGAGATCTCCATCATTATCGAACTGGATACGGCAGCGGGTGAGGTCTGCAGGTAACTTAGAAACGTTCCAAGTCGCTACAAATGGGATGTTGCTTCCCCCTTCAATGCCCCGTTGCCCCTCCAAATTACTGTTTTGATATAGCGTTATCGCTAAGGGTAGTAAATCTCTCTTGCCGCCTTGGTAGTAGGGCAGGTAGACATTAACGTCTCGTGGGGTAGCAGGTTGAATAGCATCTAAAACTTGGGTCATCTAACAACGTCCTCATTGACCGATCAATCAATAAACCTCATGTATGAAGTATGGGCAAGTCCGTGACGAATTTTACTGTTTGACCTGAATTTTTCTGCTTTTCTCTCAAAATGCTTCCCCTTTATTGAGCAGTCAGAATGTCAAGCACACCAAATATATAAAGATATATATACAGTTTATGGTATACGTGGTGGGTAGAACCAATGGACCTCTGCCGGTAAAGTTGCTTAGCTGGAACAGAAGATTATGGCTCCCCTAGTTGCAAATTATTATCTGACCTACCGTTGCAATGCTCGATGTCATTTCTGTGATATTTGGGCGTTAGATCCGGGCAAGGAAGCAGATTTCGATACGATTCAGCATCTAGAAGATTTAAAACGCCTGGGAGTCAAATACGTTGATTTTACAGGAGGAGAACCGCTTTTAAGAACAGATGTTGGCCGAATCTACCAAACTGCGAAGCAGCTTGGGTTCTACACCAGCATGACCACCAATACGATTCTCTATTTAAAAAGGCCCATGAAGTCAGAGGGCTAGTCGACTTCCTCAATTTCTCCCTGGATGGTCCGGATGCAGAAACCACGATCACTCCAGAGGAGTCAAAATTTTTGATAATTTGGTTGAGTCGGTTAAGTTAGCCCTAGACCTAGGAGAATATCCAGTTCTGAACCATACGGTGACAGCTCAGAACTACGAGCGGATTCATGAGGTGGCTGAATTAGGAGCACGTCTGGGAGTCAGAGTGTGGCTGAATCCAGCCTTTACCGCCTACGCAAACTATAACAATCGGAAAATCCAACCCCTGCCATTGTCGAGGCCATTGAGTCTAGTGGCAGAAAGTACCGAAATCTGGGGTACAACAAAGCAGCTTTAGAGTTCATCAGGGCTGGAGGGAATGATACCCAAAACCCAAGATGTAAAGCGGTCGATGCTGTAATCGCCATTTCCCCGAATGATGAGTTGCTGCTTCCTTGCTATCACTTCGCTCAAACTGGCGTACCCATAGAAGGCAAATTGTACGAACTATATCGACAATCTGAAATCGTTGAAGAATACCGCCAATCCCAAGGGCAGCTTAAGGTATGCGAAGGTTGTACCGTTTGGTGCTATCTCATTCCAGCTTTTTCCAAGGTGTTGATAAATATTGGGTCTTGAACCAAGTCAGTTATGTCGGAGAATTCCTGGCCAGAAACGATTCTTGCAGCATGTCTAACGTGAAATCTCCATGGCCAGAAGACCCGGAACTCCCACAGCTTTCTGAGGTAGAAATTGATTATCCGAAGGTGAAGGTCGGCGACGCAAAGCGGCTTTGATGCTGGCCTTAATTTGGAGCTGTACGATTGCGCTGCATCTGTTTTCGGTTGGGTTTTGGGCCGTTTGTGGTCTGACAACCGTTATTAGTATGCACTGGTTGCGAATGATTCGGGCGTCGGCACTGCCCACTGAAGAGCCATTAAACCTAGATAAACCTGAAACTGAATATCCCTTTGTATCCCTGTTAGTATCGGCAAAAAATGAGGAAGCAGTTCTAGAATCTTTGGTTAAACCCTCTGCAAGCTAGACTATCCTGCTGAACGATATGAAGTTTGGATTGTAGATGACAGCAGTACGGATAAGACCCCTGATGTGCTGGCTCAATTGTCTGAAGAGTATGCGCAACTCCATGTGTTGCGCCGATCGGCAGAAGACGGTGGTGGCAAATCCGGGGCTTAAATCAGGTTTTGCCGATGACTCAAGGCGACATCATTGGGGTTTTTGATGCTGATGCCCAGGTCTCTGCCGATTTACTCTGTCGAGTGTTACCCCTGTTTGATGATCCACAGATGGGTGCGGTCCAGGTTCGTAAACAGATTGCGAACGCTGATACCAATTTTTGGACCCGAGGTCAGTCAGCTGAAATGGGGTTAGACCTATATCTTCAACAGCAGCGGATTGCAGTGGGAGGGTCGGTGAACTTCGCGGTAATGGTCAATTTGTGCGCCGCCAAGCGTTGGCAAGTTGTGGAGGCTGGAATGAAGCGACCATCACTGATGATTTGGATTTGACCTTCCGCTTGCATCTAAATCATTGGGACATTGGCATTTTGCCTGTGCCTGCGGTACGGGAAGAAGGAGTGACTCGGGCTATAGCACTTTGGCATCAACGGAATCGCTGGCCGAAGGGGGGTATCAACGGTATTTGGATTATTGGCCTTTAATTATTCGCAATCGGTTAGGACCCCGTAAAACCTTCGATTTAGTGGTGTTTTGGTTTGCTCAGTATGTTCTTCCCACTGCAGCTGTGCCTGACTTGGTGATGGCGACCGCTCGCAACCAGCTCCGTTGCTAATGCCGATGACGAGTGTCACCATGTTGTTGTCGTTGGTTGGCATGTGGAATGGGTTAGACCGTATTCGTAAAGCTGAACAAATTGCCCCAACCCGCTGGTGATGTTCTTACAAACCGTAAGAGGGACGCTGTATACTTGCCACTGGTTTTTGGTGATGGCTTGTGTCACAGCCAGGATGTCCATTCGACCCAAACGCTTGAAATGGGTAAAAACCTTGCGCCAAGATGACTATCAGATTTATGTGCCTGATTAGGTAGAGTACTTTAAAGAATTTCTTGGCTTTGGTGCATGCCAATGAGGTTGATAAAAGCCGGCACTGGTCTACTAACAGGGCACATACCTAAACCCTTTATTGGTGAGGAGTTCTAGTGTGCTCAACGGACGAGAACAAAATCCCATCTCCATTGCTGGTGTGGTCTGCTTACTGAGCCCCAATGGGGTCTAACCCAGTTATGAATCAGGCGTTGTACATCTAGCACTCGCTGTAACCCGACCGCTTCTTAGCGTAGAGATTCTGCCGTCTTCGATAAGCACTACATCGTCTCCTCAAGGCAGCATTGTGAGCCTCATTATGATTGGCATGGACCTCAGACCCTAGACTGATAGCGGTAAAGGGATGCTCTGCTTTCACCCACTCTACTCGCCGATTCCCCTGAGACCCTTTAACTTTCATCGCGACTTCTAACCCCTCTCGCCAAACCTTGCGATGCCATAGTCAGGATGACACTCCTCACCATTGAGATAGACATTGGCGAGCTTCCAAAGTTCTTGTCCATAACGCCTCTCACCATCGGTAAACCATCGAATCCCATCACAGGCTTTGACCCACTCCCAAGCTGAGTAAACGCCATTTGCAAAAAGTTGTGCATCCTTGAGGCCAGCTTGTGCTGTCAACCAATAGCGGCTTTCGCGTTCAAGGAAATGGATGGTCCAGCCCTGGGATTGGCTGGGGGGAAGATTTTTGCCTACACGCGTGTAAACTTCATCCCTTCTACGTCACATCAGAGGCTGCTGGTGCGGGAGGTGACCAGTTCTGTGCTTGGTCTGCTAGGCGTTTTTCCCAACGCAAATGGTGGTATGAGATTTACCGAAAGTTCGACCTGCAGCACGAATACCCATCCCTTCGGTGCGAGCTTTGATGGCATAGCTCACTACTGAACTAGCGGTGCGTAAGCGAGCCATTGGGGTACCCGTGCGTTCGTTGAAACGCCGATTGCAATCCTTACACTGATATCGCTGGACTAATGTCCCATCTTGCAGGCTATCAAAGCCGCGCTTTAGGATCTTCTCGCTTAGACAATATGGGCATTCCATTGATCTACATTAGGTTGCGTCGGAAGCATTATAGCTAGATCCTGCTAACAGACCAGTGCCTTATTTTAGGATTCCCAGTTTTTTAATTAACTTCTGATAGTTCTATAAATGTAATTTTTTGAAAGATTGATGCTAGTCGGGCACGATTTGTGCTTGCGACTCATTCTCGCGACTATTGCGGCGAGTCACCCTGAGTAGCTCCCTATACGTAAGCTGAAACGCCCTGGTTATGGCAGGGCTGGAGAAGGGCTCAACAATTCGGGCAAGAGCTTTATCTTGAAAAATCTGGAATTTGTCAGAATATATCCATTTTATATGCAATTAAATCTCTAATTCAGGTCAGTACTTCGATATTTAGGCTTTTTCACCTGATCTATTTCTTTAGTAACAAATTATTAAAGCCTGGAGACCCCGATATGAGCTTAAAGCTTGTGGCGGTGTGGACTCTAGGTCTAAATCACGGTGTTGCAATAGTATATTATACTGATACACTTGTACTATGCGAACGAGAAAACACCTTCTTCCGTCGGGTGACCTTTCTCAACTGGCGTTGCCAAGCCTTGACAACGCCATCGCATCATCATCCTCACTTAATTGGATGCAGGTGTTCATATGTCTCACTTTCAAATCATTTTTTTAGATGCTCAATGCCAGAGTGCCTATTGCCAAGGACTTGAAGATGCATTGAAATCCCTGCCACCTCGGTACGCCAGGAATCCAGAGTATATGCAGGGATATAACAGCCTGGAGTCTCATACTCCCAATGGGCTGCCTAAAGACCGCTTTCCCCACCCTCAACTAACCATCAAGGAGATTTCAATAATGATGTCCGCAACCCTCACTCAACCTGCTCAAATTGACGAATTTGCTGGGGATGAATATGGTCCTGCCTATCAGCCCTGCCCTATTTACAAGTGCTCAATCATGAAGATCCCCAGCAGGCTGGATTCTTTATCTCTGCTGATAATGCGGCGGCAGTTAACTTCCAGCCCACCCCCGAGTGGCAATCCCATGACGCCTATTTCATGTCAGGGGCGTTGCTGTGGGCTATCGGAGCCTCACAGCTCGTATGGCGGTTCTGCGACGGTCTCCCTGTTGATGTTTTCGCGCAAAGACCGGGCCTTCTTAGGAGCCTTTGATCGGGATAGCTACAATCCCGAGGAAGTGATTTTGAAAACCCGCTATTTGGTGTATTTGGTTAGTCGGCAAAAGCAACTTCTCCATCAGTCACCTCTGCAATTCACCGCGAAAGGCTCTCTATGTGGCTCCTTTGGTGAGCATTATAATCAGTTCCACTCCAAATGAACTGGGCCTACGGCAAGCCCCGTGGCGATCGCTTCTTTGCCTTATCGATTTTTGCGGTTAAAGCAGCCCATCCTGAAAGGACAAGAGAGAAATCCTGGGTTTGTTCAATTGTGGAGCATGGTCAACCCACCAGCGAAAACTGGCGCAACTTTTTCTTGGGCTATGATCCTATCGTTAAGCAAAAGCTCATCGCTGACTTTGAAGCGCAAGCGAATTTTGCCCAGGGTGATCGTGCTCAAAGTGATTTAGATAAAGGCATGCCTGAGCGTTTTGACGCAATAGTCGATGATCTCGCCTTTTAGACCTTTGTGGGCAGGACTACTCTGCCCGCACGCAGTTGAGCATCCTTAAGGTAGCGGCGGCACCATAGTTAGGACGAGCTGGACGGGTAGGAAAAATGCCCGTCCTCTTTCGTTTACAGGCGAAACCTGAGAAAACTTAGCTCTATAATGACCCATGAAGCGGAACTCAACCCTGAGCAATGGATTTAGAACAGGTTCAAGAACTAGGCTCTCTCAACGTTTTTGCGGTTAGATTATCCCCTGGTACAGATGTGCGTCAAACTATAGAAGAAATTGCTAAACGTGAGCAGATCAGCGCTGGTAGCATCTTGAGTGCAGTGGGCAGCTTGAGCCGCGTGCAGTTGCGATTTGCGAATGCCAAAGAACCTACAGAATTGGCTGGAAATATGAAATTTAACTTTATCTGGAACCCTTAGCGCAGCTGGTGTGCACTTGCATATGACCGTTGCCATGAATGGGGAGATTGTAAAGGAGGCCATCTGGTAAAAGGGTGTCAGGTGTATACCACGCTAGAACTGGTGATTGCCCAGTTCACGAACCTGCGATTTACTCGACAATGGGATGCCTTGACTGGATATCCAGAGTTGGAGAGTAGCTCGATTTCCTAATCTTCCTCATTCTTGACTTAGGTCTAAAAAGAGAATAAAATGATTGTTCTTAGCCTTGACTTAACCTGATTGCGTCAGAATCGAAACGCATTATCGAGCAATTTTTGCATGACTTGGATTGATTCAGCTTACGGCTGACCGTTGCTCTGATTTTGGGAAGTGCGATCGGTATCGAACGGCAGTGGCGACAGACTCGGGCTGTTCTAAAAACGAATGTTTTGGTCTGTATTGGCTCATCTATGTTTGTGATGATGTCGCTAATGCATGCTCAAGACTCTAGTCCAACCCGGGTGGCTGCTCAAATTGTTTCTGGAGTAGGCTTTCTAGGAGGGGGTGTCATATTAAGAGAAGGCACTAGCGTCAGAGGACTGAATACGGCAGCAACATTATGGTGTTCTGCCTCCGTTGGAACCCTTGTGGGAGGCGGCTTTCTTTTCCGGCTTACTTGGGGGCAGCTGCGGTGGTGTTTTCCAACCTGGTGATGCGACCTCTAGTGGAGCAGTTGAAGTTCCGCCCCATAAGCCTGGATCATCCACGAGCATTTATCGGTTCGTTCTAATTTGCGCGCACTATGAGGAGAAAAAATTCGTAATGTCTTCCTTGAGTCCATCAATACGGCAAACTGATGATCAGCGCTTGGCGGAGTGAGAGCTTAGAGTCTTTAGGTAAACCCAAGCAGGTGGTGCTAGAAATTGAATTGATGACGATTCATCGAGAGGATAAGCTGCTCAATGAACTCGCTGAAGCACTGCAAGACCAGGCCAATACCAACAAATTCGATGGGAACTGGTGTCGGACAAGATCAATAGCCTGTCGATTTCCCGAAAATAATGTCTAGCGCTTTGAGAGATTAGCACTCTCATCTGTCACTTTGTTGGGTTGGGTGCGGAATACTGTAAGGGAGATCTTTGCACCTATAAAATCGCAGCATCTATTCTTTAAGTGAATGATATTGCTAATAGGTGCGTTCTACTGGCGTTATCGCCTTAATTTTCCAATAAATATTAAAATTTGATGATAAATATGCTATTATCATGCCTTTGTGATTTCATTGGTTAAATCAAAGATAATAAATCGTTAAGGTTTGGTGGGGGATATCAGCAATATGCAAGAAAGCTCTAAAAAAATGATTCTTGCTTCTTCATTTGTAATTTTTGGCTTGGTGGGCCCGTCACCTTTTGGTTGGGTGAGCAAAGCAGTCAAGCCTCACTCAGCTGCTCTCCTCAACAGCGTGCTGGCAGTCCCGTCGTCATGTCTCCTGACCAAAACCTTTAAGCATCTAACGGTGGTGGGGGGATCGCCACCTCAAAAGGCAAAGTCTTCTGGATGAGTACAACGGATTTGAGGCGATGGCGCATTGCGGCTTGCGATCGCACGATTACATCCC
The DNA here is from genome assembly GCF_000238775.2 of Acaryochloris sp. CCMEE 5410. Taxonomy (NCBI): domain Bacteria; kingdom Bacillati; phylum Cyanobacteriota; class Cyanophyceae; order Acaryochloridales; family Acaryochloridaceae; genus Acaryochloris; species Acaryochloris sp. CCMEE 5410. Next base: position 14,559 of record NZ_AFEJ02000021.1, read on the forward strand.
CATCTCCATAGAGCTGAAACGCCCAGTTTGCCCCAAATAGCAGCATATCTAGCTCGTAAGCCAGCTGATCAGGATCGACACTATCATGTATATCTCCTGCCTGTTGTGCTCTTGTAACTAGACGGACGAAGGTCTGTTGGCGTTCAGCCATAATGTCGGCTAAGCGATCGCGAATGGGGC
>NZ_AFEJ02000022.1 GCF_000238775.2 Acaryochloris sp. CCMEE 5410
CGAAGCTGGACCCTTTCAGATTCGACTCCCAAAAGTCGATGCCTGTCAGATCGAGGCCCGCAAAGTTACCACCCTCAATTTCTAGCAAAGGGAAATACCGTTCCCCGTCGTGGTATGCATCAACCACCTTCTTTGCCTTACTTTCAACGGCATCATCAAGCCAGTATGGACCATATTGCTCATCTACCCAAGGCATCCCAGTCCCGTGATTGCTCTGCTGCAACAGATACTTGCTTAGCCCTCGCTGGCTGAATCGCCACTGACCATCGATGCAAGCACCAGGGCATTGGCCTTGTAAGGTGGCATTCATCAGATTCTCTTCGGTTAGACCCAGGAATTCTGCGGCTTCGTGGGGGAGCAATACCTTGTCTATTGGTTGGGGCTGGTGGATGCTGGGGCTGGCTTGATTAGCTTGCATGATTCACCCCCACTTCAATATCCTGGCCCTGGCAGTAAAGGGGTCCGCTGATCTCCAAGTCTGGAATATCCTCAGCGCTCAAGTCTGTCAGTTCCCAGCTAGCCCGATCATCAGGATTGACCTCGGAAAAGTCGGAAGGCTTACGGTATACAATCACATCACTTTTGCGTAGGCAAGCCTGATCGCCATCCCCATAAAAGAGCCGAAACAGGCTAGGGTATTTTTCGTTAGTTTGAAGTGCAAAACAGGACTCCCCAAACTCCTCAGCCTCTGATTGGCTGTTGAACAAGTTAAACGGCACCTCGATGATGTAATCACCACAGTCCCAGCCCGTGATTGACCTGTGCTGTGAACTCCAAGGGTATTGGGGCAATCTATCGACATTGAGACTGCCGTCCATGATTGCCATCAACTCGGGATAAAACCCCCATCGGAACCGTGACACATTCAGCCACAGATCCCAGCTCTTATTGGTGGGATGAATATCGTCCTGTGTCCAGTTCCAAAGATCGTACAAGTCAATCTCTATCGCTGATTCGTCATATTCACAGAGTTCATAGCCGAAGAACTTTACAACGGTCGGTTCGCCCCTTCTTGTAGAGAGAAATAAATTAAGTCTTATGCTGTATGGGATGTGGCAGGTATAGAGATTCTGGCATTTTCATCAGCCGAAGAATCTGCTTTTGAAGATCAGATAGAGGCGTTATGAAGCGTGTCAGGTCTGGCAATAAATAGAGTGTGATTTGGTCAAACGCCTTAAAGAGTTTTTCAGTAGAAGGTCGTTGGGTCGCTCGCTTAGGATTTCCATCGTAGAGCCCTGCTAGGGATTCCTCAGCAGCTTGTAATGCGCGCCGCACAACAAATTCAACCAGGGTAAATGCTTTTAATGCTAGCGTCAGCAAGAACATCAAACCGACAATTCGATTTTGGTTTTGAAAATAGATCGGCAACGCGGGTAGCCGCCCCCGCTTGAAGCGATGAAACCCCCGTTCAACTAGCCACTCCTCTCGATAGTAGAGGACAGCTTGAGGTAGAGGAAGTTGAGAGATGGGGGCATTAGTGACATACAAGCGCCATCCCGCCAATTGCTTGGCTTGTTCAATCGCATCAGTGTCCCGCTCAATGTGGAGGTGAAGTCGGATCTGTGTAACCTCCTTTTTCACTGAGTTACGGATGGGTCTACCCGGTCCCATATAACGGTTTTGAGTATCCGTCTCTACATTCAGGGATACGCAGAAGAATTCCTTCACACGGTGACGTTTGAGAATAGCTTCTACCTTTAGATTGAGTTCCTCTGGCTCTTTGCCTGGTTTTGCCGCTAGCTTATCAAGTGCGTTCTGGGCTCGTTCAAGCCGCTGCTGCAGACCCTGAATCTGCGCTGCCGCAAAACTCTGGGAGTAAACGACCAGATAACGTTCATGCCACTGCACCCATTCTTGAGTGTCTGGATGATACCAAAACTGACCGAGTTCAACCTCAAATCCTTTCCCAACTGCAGCTTCATTCGCATCTTGGGTCGGCAGACGAATCTCTGTACTCGGACTGGGTGGGTTGAACACCCATTGTTTAGCCAGGACGGATGTTGTCCCGTCATGGGTACAGGAAAACAATAGATTCCTCCCTCTGAAGCAATTTGAGCACGGGTCGCAATCGCGGCAGCTTTGCAATCTGCCAAAAGACAAAGTGCTTGTGGCCAATAACTTGAGCCATTTGCTGCCAGGTGGGCCAATACAATGGGTCATCTGCTCCATTACCAGGAAGCGTTGCACTGACTAACGGAATCCCTGCAGGGTCAAGGGTGCCTAGCAGTTGACGGTACTGAAGCAAGTCAGGGCGTTTATCTTGGAGTACCCAAAACGGAGCAGACTCTCTCAGCAGATTCATCTGAGCGATGATGCACACTAAAGCTGGTTGTATCTGCCCTAGCAACCTCTGTCGGTAATTCATAGGCTCGAATCACATGCTGACCAAGGTTCACCTCAATCTGGCGACAAGCTTCTTCCGCTTGGCCAACTTCTTCCACCATCCGGGCCAGACGATCATCGGTTGCATCCTTTTCCCCTATGCCCCAACCAGTGGCCAACTCCAATATCTGACGGTGTGATGTCACCCACGATTCTGCGCCACACAAGCGATGATCTGCTTGAGTCATGATGTAGGTCAACAGCAATACGCTCAATTGACCATAGCTCAATCCTTTACGGTTTCCGTGAGGTTGTTTGAGTTCTTGATCCATCCATTCGACAATCTGCATCTGCTTGAGCCATTCGACGATCAGGGGAATATCATCAACCCGCTCTGAACTGATTTGCACAGCGTCACTCATATACTGAAGGCTCCATTCATTGCTCTGTAGCCTACTGCACTAGCCCATCTCTCCTGTTTGCCTGTTTCGATTGCTCTATGCCTAGCCTCCCAAATCGTTAATTTATTTGGGTTCCCCAGAATAAGCGAACGGGCCGTTACAAGTAGATGGCAGACAGATTCTTCGCTTGGTTCAATATCTGAGAGGTCACAGTTCTCGTCAAATGCCCCATAGCCTTCAGACAAGATGTAATAGGCGTCGAGTCTTGCTTGGGTATGGGTTCTGGTTGTTTTTACACAGGTTAGTTTGCTGTTTAAATAGCTGGCCTCATGGGTTATCCAGAAAATGTTCTGAGTGGGTTGTTGAATAGGGACAGGAGACTGGCCCCCAGAACTTCCAGATTCCTTGATGGGGTGTCCATTTTCCAAAGTCTCAGGTAGAGGGTCGGCAATTATTTGAGAAGACGGGCCAGGAATAATGGTCAGTGTTTCGTCTGTTGTGGCAGTCATTGTTTATCTCCAATAGTTAGGTAATACAGTTTCCATACGGAAATTGAAATGATTAGGTAATACAGATTCCGTACAGATTTTGAAAATTTAAAGGTATTTAATAGGTGCAAAATCGAGAGATTTAGTATCAAGTTGCGATGGCCTAAGGCCGCTCACTGAGCATCGCAAGTTTGGTATCGGGGGGGCGATGGCCTACGGTCGGTCGAAGACCATCGCAAGTGCGACTATAGAAAAGATCAAGACTCTTCTAGAAATCTTTCCATCGCTGGATCATCATCAAACCAGCCATTCCCCCACAAGCCGATCTTTTCTTCCATAAATTTCAAAACTCTAAATGCTGCTTGTTCTGGATCTTCACTTTGAGCAATGATTTCTTGTATTTTTGGTCTTAGCATTTTGTTTTCTCCTTAAAGGAAATATTTTCTAGATAGGCTTTTTAAGGTATTTAGGCAACACAGATTGGGTGTTTTTGCATACCCCCCGAAATGGTTCAATCCAGAATATTGGGCAAAATGAGAATCTGAGTAAATGTCAAAATAAGCCTTTTATAGCAATGCTTTCAGGCATTTCCCCTCTCGTGAATTTTGGATTTGTTTCCAGGTCATTTAAGAATTCGTCTGATGCTGGTGCTAGCTTTCCTTACCTCAAATAGAGAGTTCGCATTCCACCTACAAAAGCGAACTCTCTACATTTCCGATGCCAGTTAGAACTTTCACGAAACTAACCTCAAATCTTTATGAGAAGAGGATTTTCGGACTTCTTTATTTTGCTTCTTGGTGTTCTTGGAGTGCGAATTGAGTTCGTGATCCTCACCCAATAGCGAATTCTACTGAACTGACGATCAAGTATAGTCCTTTGATCTAATCGTGGAATGACCCTTTTCGGGGCTTATGCAAAAACACCCAGATTCCAGGGAGAATTTGAAATCCTGATGTCTCACTTGAGTGGGGCAACTAACGAGCCTCCCACTTGCTCCCCAGCCAGTTCACGGAGAACCACAGCCCACAGCCAATCAGGGCAGAGGCGAGGCTCCAGTAAAACTGATTTTCTGCGAGAGATGCAATGAAAATGCGGTTTTCCAGTCCAATCCACACATCCATCTTCTGCTTGTAAAGTAAATGCTCTTCTGGAGTGCTTCGAGGGTCAAACTCAGGCAGGACAATATTGGCTTCCTGGTACTGTCGCAAAAAATGCATCGAAAGGGGGCGTAACGCTCTGGGGATAGGGTGCATCATCACAAGATAGAAGCCAAGTGAGATGCCGATGGAGCCCAGGGTAAGCGCAAGAAAAATGAGGCGTTAATATGCTATGGAACTCCATTGTGTTAAAAGGGTTTCCCATGGCTACAGGTTTCAGCAAGACCCCTTCCTCACCAGCTTCCACTGATTCATCCTCGCCACTCCTGCCTGCTACGGATTGCGATCAGGCTTATGAGCAACTGACCGAGTGCTTTGAAGAGTTAACTGATCCACGGGGAGGCCAAGGTGTGCAGCATCCGTTTGTCAGTATCGTCGTGATCGGACTATTGGCCAGTTTAGGTGGCGCACAGGGATGGGAAGACATTGAAACCTATGGTATGAGTCATCAGAGTTGGTTGTCGAGTTTTCTGAGCTTACCGTCCGGGATACCGACAGCAGACACCTATCGACGAGTGTTTGAGCGTATTAGCCCCGCTGCCTTTGAGCGGAGTTTCCAGAACTGGCTGGATCATGTGGTGACGGCCCTCGGCGCTCAAGTGATCCCGATTGATGGCAAACAACTCAGAGGCTCTTATGACCGCAATCAAGACCAATCTGCCTTGCATCTGGTCAGTGCTTGGGCCAGTGAGTATCGATTGTTTCTGGGACAGGTCAAAGTCGAGGACAAGAGCAATGAAATTACGGCGATCCCAGCCCTTTTAGAGCTGTTAGACATTGCCGGGTGCATTATCACCATTGATGCGATGGGGACTCAGCACGAGATTGCCTGTCGCATTCAGGCCAAAGGCGCAGACTATGTACTGGCCCTCAAAGAGAATCATCCCACGCTGTTTGAGCAGGTTGAGCAATGGTTTGAAACGGCTGAAGCGAATGAGTTTAAGGGCATTGAGTACAGCTATGATGTGCGGGTGGAAGCCGGACACCATCGTCGCGAGAAACGACAAGTTTGGGCGGTGTCCCTTCAAAAATGGGTCCTCTGTACAAGCAGGCGCAGTGGAAGGGCTTGCAAAGCATCGTCAAGGTCGCTCGGACCCGCCACTTGTGGAACAAAACCACCTATGAGGTGATGTTTTACATCAGTTCTCTACCGCCCATTGCTCAGCAGTTGGGCAAAGCCATCCGCCAGCATTGGTCGATGAGAACCAACTCCACTGGGTCTTAGATGTGACCTTTGGCGAAGATGCCAGCCGTATCCGCACAGGACATGCGCCGGAAAACATGGCCATCCTGAAGCGCTGGAGCATCAACCTCCTGAATCAAGAAACGTCCTTTAAGAAAAGTACCCGTCAAAAACTAAAACGGGCGAGCATGGATGAAGCGTATATGCTCAAAGTTCTAGGTGCTTCTATTCCTTTACAGTCTAGCCTTTCAGAGGCTTGATTTTCTTGCGCTGCCCCTGCGATGGAGCCGACAACGGCACCTTGAGCACAAGTCCAGAGGGTTTGTCTGGAAGGTAGGGAAAGTTTCATGGGTATCTCCTTAATTATGTGTAAATGAATCAACGGAATCCTTCAGTTGTTTTGTCGTCAGCACATCCATCTGAACCATCGGCAGGGCCGTCCGAGTGGAACTCCATTTGAGTAGTGCTCTCCAGAATCGCGCGGTGCACCGCTTCCCTGTCTAAGGTCTGGCACCAGGCCACAAACAAGGCTGGGTAGATGTTGCGGTTCATGTGGGAAGGTTTTTTCATAGTCGAAATCCTTTGCAGGTATGAAGTCAGTCAGTTGGCCGCGCTTTGCGATCACAAGTTTGGTATCAGGGATGCGATCGCAAGTTTGGTAATACAGAATCCACCGAGAATTTGAAAGCTTAGGAGTTTCAATCTCAACCAGAATGTTCCTTGTGGAGGGCTGCAAGGCCAGTTAGATGTATGCCAATAAGACCAACTGGACCAAGGACATACTTTCCTGCCAAACTTAGCTTCAATATTGGTCCTCCATCTCGCCAGCAATCTTGCTCTGCATGGCATTGACCAGTATCAATCTGCTCAGCTATGTAAATATGACCAGTGAGGGCTAATAATACGGCGATAACAGAAAGACTGAGAATTTCAAGTATGTTCTCCGATAAGTACCTTTTGACTATATTCACGGGCTTTTCCTCCATTTTTTTGATGTAGGTTTCGTTATCTGCGTGTAAAGCCTGCGGTTTTGGTATCAGGGATGCGACGGCCTACGGTCGGTCGGAGACCATCGCAAAATGGCATCACAGCCATTCACTCCGGCCTAATCTGCTGGTAGACCAGGATTGCCGACACATCAAAGAACATCATGTAGAAGGCAACGAAATGCCCCAGAAAATCGGGCGCTGTTTCAGTCCTGGCATAGAAGACCTCTAGCGGGACAGCGTCGATACGGGCAACGAAGAAGTGCCAGCACAGATAAAGAGTGACAATGGAAAAAACCGCCAACATCTGAATCAAAAGCTGGGTGAACAGCACGACACAAAGCTTTTTGCACAGCGAGAGTACCGAGCATCGACGATGCAAAAGCCCTTCGCATAAATCAACTAAATCCTTGCCAACTGAATAGCCAATGTTGATGACGCCTGCTTGGATAGTACGGATGACTTTCATGGGATTTACCTCAAATACTTGCTTGTTGCTCGTTGGCAATTGATGGAAAATCATTTTCTTCACTCCAAGGGTCACCTTTTACGTTTTGTTTGATCCATTGAGTAACCACAACCCGAGCAGCAGCCTTTGTAAAAGCAAGAAATTGATCTTGAGGCCCTACTCCTAGGGTGTTGTTTGACCACTCCAAAAAATGCTTTTTGCTAATAACCTCGTAATCAGTTGGATTAACTTGAACTATATGAATTCCCTCAAACAGACCAATCCACTTTGGTCCGTAGTAGGCAAACGTATTACCCTGCAAAAAACCAACCTTGCGATTATCTTTAGAAATGGCATAGTGGCCTACTATCTGCTCAAAGACAACATCAAAATCCCTGGCAGCATCGGTAATAGAAATAATCCTTCTCCCATCGGCGCAGAAGTAGCTTCGATGGGTAAACCTTTCTTTAATAAATGAAAATGAATCACTGTCACAGGAATCGTCTGAGTAATAGACGGAAACCCTAATCAAGTCTCTAGCATCAAAAATCTCTACAGAGTTGCCATCAAATGCTCCCCATCTAAGCCCCCATCCCATAGGTAGGGCGGCTTTAACAAGGAAGCTATCTATGTACGGACCACGAGTAAAGCCCAGTTTCTCTAGGGCACTCCAATTTGCATTAATAGGAATCGCGGCATACTTTAAGATTCCTTCCTCACCTCTGGATGGCTTTTCTATCGTGGGTAATTTAGCCAATTGAATCACCTCAATCGTTTTATCAAAATCGGGAGCAATCTCTAATCCTGGTCAGAGTTGCCTTTACCGTCCTTGCCCCTGCTGACCTCCCAGTAGAATGCAAAATGTCTCAGGCCGATGACACCCGCTCCAGCCAGCCCACACACCAGCGACCCATACTGGAGCGCATCATTTGCCACGGGGTTATGGATGATTGCCTCAGACATTTCTACAACAGGTCGAAATACAGGTGCTTCGAGTCGCAAACGACCTGTCAATGGATCTGGCCCAACCAAACCATCAGCCATCAGCCAGCAGCCCCAACCCACCATACCGAGGTGCAATGCAATATCTGGCAAGGCTAATACAACTTCCAGCAAAGGATTGCGCTGCAATCTAGTGATGCTCATAATTTTTCTCCTTAAATAAATAACTAGGCGAAACAGGCCAAGTCCAACGCTTAAGATTGCTGATCGGGCTTTGCTGGGGCCTGACCTTCATCTCCACCAGTCCACGACACAATTGCTGTCGCTATGCGATGGGCCGCTGAGTCATTACCTTGAGTCTGTCGATCAATCAGAAGCAGCAGAGTGACAGTATTGAACCCGACCAGCACCAACAGGATGACCAGCATCCCTCCCCAACCAGAGGCCAGAAGGCTACTGTCTTCTAAAGCGGGATATTTGTTCGCAAGACTCACACCCAAAAACCGACTCATCCCATAACCGAGAGCTAGGCTGACAACTACAGTGGCGACGACATGAGACGATTTGCGCTTAGGCAATTTCTCATCCCCAAAAATGACCTTCCAGAAGGCAGCATCTAACCGAGAACTAAAGCGCCCAATGCGGCGAGGCAGTCGCCTAATGTTTTGGCTAAAGCGCTTAATGAATGACTGTTTCTTCTTCATCTAACAAATCTCCAGAGTGCTTACTGGGAATATACGGATTTTTTTAGTGAGGCTCGATATCACAGAAAGGATGGGCTGGGAGTCGTGGCGACTCCCAGCCCAAGCCGATCTACAATTCGCCCCGGATTTCTTCGATCACGCCATCCCGCAGCAGAACCTCGACCTGCATCTTGCGAACCAGATGGTCACCTTGCTTGGCATAAAAGAAGTTATCGACCTGGCCCTGGTCAACTTCCTCACCCAGCTCCAAGTGCTGGACCTCCTTCAGTTGCTCCAAGACCTGGCTCTTTTGCTCCAGCAGTTCACGTTTTCGCTCATCGGCCTGAGTCTGGATATCCTGGATCTGTGTTTGGGTCTGGGCTATGGTGCCGTTCTCTGCCGCAGCGGTTTGGATGGTGTGTTGACTCAGTTCCCCGACCATTTGTTGGACTTGGGTATCCAGTTGGGTTAGCTGTTCATCTAATTGATGGGTTTGTGCCTGGAGCTGCTGACGGGCTTCGTCTTTCCAGAGGGGGGTGACGATAGCCTTGACCAGGATGAGGCGTTTGAGAAGAAGTTGATTGGATGATGGAGTCTGGACCCACAGTTCTGGTTTGGGCTGAGTGGGGCGGTCTTGGGTAAGCATATTCCTTGCTCCTTAATTTCAAAAGTTGGAACTCTTGATGGGAATATACTGTTTAAATTTTTGAGGCTCGATGAAAGGGTGAAGATAAGGCAGAGTAAGGGTTGTGGAGATTGGGGGGTAAGACTGGATTTGCGGTATCGCAATTCGCATCAGGGAGGGTTAAATGAGTCCTTCAGCTGGGTAAACCCGAACATCTAAGTCGATTTCAGTTGGGCCATCATCAATAAAGTTTCTGGTTCTTGGAAATCAACCTTGCGGGCCTCCGTTTCGCTGACTTTTCGGTTAATCCCTTCATGGATAAGAATGTTCCCACTGGAATATCTCCAAGCGAGGATGGACCCAGTCTTCAGCTATAGATTCAAGATGAGGGATAACACCTTCATCGTCATCCAACCAACCATTCTTAATGAGCGATAGCCCTTTGTCCTCTAATAAAACAAGGATTTCAAGGGCTGCTCTCTCTGGAGTATTCCGGGTGATGATATCGGTGATTTCAGCTCTCAATGTCGCCATCTTGGTCACTCCTTAGAAAGCTCTGGGGCACATCTGGGACACTCTTTAATGACAGACTTTATTAAATGGAGTCCGATCCGGTAAGTGTCCAAAGGTTGGTATCAGGGGTGTGATAACAACTAAGCAGATGTCAAACTAATCACTATCGAGCTGGGAGAGTTTGAGTGTGTATCAGAAAGTAAGCCATACATGCCTATCAAATGGGAAAAACCTGGTGATTCGACCCGCGACAATCAACGATGCAGCAGCGCTACGTCTGGCTGAAATCGCTATTACAAATGCAGGTATTGGCGTGGTGCAAGGAGTAGATGATATCCCAAGCTCGGATGAAGAATATGGTGAACAACTTAAAAAGCTCTTAGAAGAAGAAAATGCTGAACATAACATTTGTTTTGCCGTATCAGAATATGAGGGTGCAGTCATAGGCTTTGCTCAGCTAGAGCGTTCCAAACCTCAGCTTACGCGCCATATCGCTACCGTCTCCATCGGTGTACATCCGTTAAGGCAGGGGATTGGTATCGGTCGAGCGCTGATGAATTATCTTCTCGATTGGGCCAAACATTCTGACAATCCAAAAATTACCCGAGTGGAACTCAATGTTCTAGCCGACAACTCTAGGGCCAGACACCTTTATGAGAGTTTAGGGTTTGAATTAGAAGGAATCAGAAAACGCTTCGTACGCAACAACAAAGGTCAATACTTTGATGATTGCATCATGGCTCTTTTGCTCGATGAGACCTCAGTATAGACAGAATATCACCGCCAGAGAAAAAAGAGCTGCCCCTCCAAAAAGAACTGGGTAGCTCATCATAGCTGAGAATAGGGGTTGCGAGGATTGGAGGAAAAGGACAAGAGTGGGGTTATCTGGTATCACAGATGCGATCGCAACTCGCATCAGCGTTAGGAGAAGTCACAGCCCTAATTCATGACGATCAATAAAAATTCCACCTTCAAAATAAGTGGGTGACCCAATTGATATGGCTTCCCCGAATGATTCAAATAATTGCCATAATGCCCATTTAGAGAAGCCCTCTCGATCAGCTTCAGGTGGAACAGTCCCTTTGCGATGCAAGTGGGAATAGCCTTCAGGCGTGAGCTTGACCTTGACGGCATGGTTTAGGCTTACATTGATTTCCTGACTATCCATCAGTTCTCCTTCTTAAAAGACAAGTTCTATGAGCTGGTATCGGAGATGCGATCGCAAGATGTATCCCTTGGGATTGAACTTGCGATGGCCTCCGGTCGGCCTTTGGCCATCGCACCTGGGCCTAGGAAATTCTAAGGATCTCGCTAGAAAGCCTTAAGAGGACTGATGGAACCATAAGACCAATCCCCCGAGAAAGAGGAGACGGGTAATCGGGTGAGACAGCATAAGACCTATGAGGGTTATGACAATCCATCCAACGAATATCAGGTAAAACGGGTGTTTTTCGCGACTGACATTAATATCACCACTGAAGTTCATTTGACCCGCCTGGAATAAATGGATGTTCAGGGCGACCAATCCCATACCAGCCATAAACCAGATAACTAAAATCAAAGGGTTCATTTTAAGTGACTCCTAATTATTTGAGCTTCAAGTTAGTAATAGGCAGATTGTCCAAAAGATCAAAATCAATTTAGAACACCCTCTCAGCCACCCCCTGCACATCGTTGCTCGACTGCTGCCCCAGCCAGTAGCCCACGGGAACTCCAGCCAAGGTCGCCCCCAGGACAAACACGGTGATGATCCGTTGCCATTGGCCCCAGATCCGCTCGTGGTAATCCTGGTTGCGGAGCTGGCGTTCGCTGAGGAGGGCTTGTTCTTGGCGGTCGTTGATGAGCTTGTGCTCACGGACCCGCTCGACTGACTCTAGTTGCAAGGCCAATCCAGTCATGAACTGGAACACCATGTCTTGGACGACCGTGCCATTTATTCCACCAAGCTTGCTTCTAAGATGGGCGACTTTTCCGGCGTTGTACCCTCAATCAATCGCTTAGCAGCAGCCTTCACATCCGGGTCTTCCATGATGCTGTCCATCGAGACCTTGATCCGATGATCAACATAGCTCTCAACTTGACTTTGCAGACCTTCGAGTCTTTGGAACGAGCTTAAGACCGTTGCTTTGATGGTGGCAGTTGTTTTCTCATCTAACAGCTCCCGGATTTCTAAGGGGATAGCCTCTATTCCCTGTTCCATTGACTGGGATTGAGAAAGCTCGGACTCGACCGCCTGGACCGCAGCCTCACCCCCGGCCACTCTGATGCAGACGTTGATATAAAGCGGTAGGTAGTCTTTGTCCGAGGTCTTGATCTTCGTCGGCTCAATCGCCTTATGGATTTCCTCAGCATTGACCCCATGCTGCTGGGCCAAGTACAAGCAGTAGCCTTGGCGGTTGCTGGTCACTTCTCCAGAATCGCGCATGGCAATCACCGCTTTTAAGGCTTCGATGTCATGTAACTCTTCCGTCATCCCACAAGCTGCTAGCAGATGGGAGAGTTTCTTGGCGTCAAGATTGAGTTGCTCAGCTAATTTGTTAGTCATAATCTTCCTCAAAAAGGTTTTCTACGGGCTTAGAACTTACGATTCTTCAACCTGGGCTGGCTCGGTCTCATTCATATGTACTTCAGTGTCTTGAGCGGCTAGCCCCTCGTTGGATGAGGGGTCTGCCACCATCGACAGCGCATCATCAAAAAGGGCCTCTACTTTATCCTTTGATTCCGCAACTGCTAGTGACACTTCAGAGGGACTCTTCCCTAGTAAGGCCAAGCCTAATGGCTTGAGTATGAAATACAGAGTATTCACACATTTAGCGGGGGAAAATGCCCCATAGTGAGCCTCAGCTCTAGACAAAACAACGGCTATATCTGTGTCCATCGGCCACTCAGAATCAAGCTCTAAGCGGAACTCCTCTTTATTAGTCATATCCTTCCTCATCAAAAAGGGTTTCTACTTGCTGGGAATATACGGTTTTTTCTGTTGGCACTTGTACGGCATTCTCCGCAGGCACTCCAGGAACTAGGTGAGTCGGCTTTGTACCGGAGGGATGAGTGGGGACCATCGACAACGCCAAGTCAAAAAAGTATCTAAAGCATTAAGGGCGTCAGCTACATCAGTCATCATCAAAGGCTCCAAATAAATCGTCATCTGCAATAGAATCTACTGACTTCCGCTCAGCAGATTGAGGAGCCACACTATTAAGATGAAGCTCCTCTATTCCTGGGTCACTGATTAGCGGGATTAGTTCTGGAGGGTCAGACTTTTGCTTGGCGTTAACGGTAGAGATGGCACACTCATAGAGCAGTTGATTCTTTTCCTTATTTTCTGAAATCGCAGCCAAGACTTCTGACTTACTCCTCCCTAAAAGTGCTAGGCCAAGTGGTTTGAATAATGTAAAAAGTGCCTGCACACATTTTGAGGTGAATTCCCGACCGTAGAAAGCCTTGGTCTTAGAGAAGATCACAGAATACTCATGCTCAGGGGGCCAACCCGTATTAATGATGAATCGAAAGTCGCCTTTAGCCATTACACTGCCTCCTTAATAGGGGGTGCCTCTAGCTTGAGGATGGGTTTGGCACTTTGCCGCCATACCAAGTAGGGGTCAATCAGTCGCAACTGCTGATCTGCACTCAGTGGAACGGGTGAAGCTGCCTTAATCTCTCGCTTGACCGAAGCCAGGACATCGGCCTTATTCCCACAAAGACCCGATAAGCGCCCGCTCCAAATCACAGCACCTCCCCCACCCATGTAGACCTTCTTCGAGTCCATAAACTCTGAGTCATTGGCTAACTCATCTTCCTGCTCCATCCAAACAATCTCCTTCGCCTCATTGAGCGCCCGCATGGTTCGCTCACATTCCTTCTCAGCCATCGTCTGGAGTAAGAACTGTCGCAAGGCCCCCTTCTTGGACTTCACGGATTCCTGGTAGATGAGCTTGGCACCCGTAAATTCATTGGTGAAGCTATGGGCAAAGTGCTTGAGCAGCTTAATCGTCCCCCAGCCTCGCCAGGTATGAGCGTTTAACGCTACATCCGCTGTCGCATCCTTGAGGTTGATCAAGGTGACATCCTTGTGACCAAATATCAGGATCGAGCAGGGGAACACCGAAGCATATGAGGCAATCCCTGCCCCCTCAGCATGTACCCTCACCTCATGCGGATGGCAGGCTAAGTCATCTGCTCCATACTGAAAATGAGTCAAGGCTCGAAACAAAGTGGTCTTGATGTCCTCAAACTTGCCCCGCTCCCCAGAAGGCAGCAGCAGATCTACCTCCACCTCCAAAGGAACAGGGGAATGCTTGATGTACCAACCCATGACAGCCAGCACCTTAGCCACGGCATGGTAGCCCTTAAGCTGGCTGGCCCTGGTCTCCCTGGTGGACTCATCTACACAAGCCCCTACCTCGTAGTACTTGTCACCAAACCCCAGACAAGCGCCGTGCTTGCTGTTGTCATAGGTGACCATCTCATAGCGAGAGAGTGTCATTGGCTTAATCGAAGAGGACTGGAAGATGGCTTCTTCGATGCCCGCTTCTCCAGGTGGGATGACCTGAACCCAACCTTTCGTTGCAGAGGCACCTAAGTCAAAACAAAACTTGGCTGTTCCATTCATTGTTTTTTGGTTTGTACCTACATTGGGGATATACGGATTTCTTTTTGGTGACTCGATGAAATCGGGATATTTTTGCAATCACATCCCAGTCACATCCCAGTCACACTTCATTCACAGCATTGTGAAGATACATTAAGCTGAATCACATCCCAGTCACACCCCAATCACATGCCAATCACAAGAAAACCTTGAGTTTGCAAGGATCCTAGAGTTGGTGCTACTTTGAGGGCAGATTCAAGAGGTTCTGGAGGGGTCGCTGAGGCTCCCACACCCATCACCACTCCGAGGCACCGGAACGGAATTTCCAAGAATCGGGCAAATACCGTTTTTTCGTAGTATCACCGAAGTATTTTCGTAACATCACGTAGTACA
>NZ_AFEJ02000023.1 GCF_000238775.2 Acaryochloris sp. CCMEE 5410
CTTGGTTGGCAGTAAGATAGCGTTCTAAGCATTCAACATACTCAGCTAAAGCCGTGGTCCCAGTGCATATTCTCACCAACTTCTCCACCCCTTTGGAGGTTGACTTCTCCGGTCAAATGGCAGAAACTTCTCCACCCATTTGGAAGTTATCTTCGCCAGTCAATTGGCAATAAACTTCTCCACCCCTGTGGCAGCAACTTCGCTGGATAAGTGGCAGTTAACTTCGCCACCCCCCTAACCATCATTTCGACAGGTCATTATCCCTAGCCAAGCCATCCTCTAAACTTCTGTGCATTAGTCAGAGGAATGGAGATTGGCAATGGCCTATAAACGTCAAGGAGCAACCCTGTCGATGAGTAAATTTCGCGAAATTATCCGCTTACATGAACTTGGCCACAATAAATCGGAGATTGCCCGTAGCTGTTTAATCTCTCGTACTAGTGTCCGGGACTATCTGCGCCGTGCCCAGGGTCAATCCCTCAGTTATGACCAGGTAAGCCGATTGAGTGATAGTGATATCCAGCATCTGCTGGGAAAAGGTCAACGTCAGTCCTCCCGCAAGAAGCCTAAAATTGACTTCGAGTATGTGCATCGAGAGATGCAGCGCAAAGGGGTCACCCTAGGACTTTTATGGATGGAGGGTAAAGAGAGAGGAGACTGGAACTGTAGCTATAGTGGCTTTTGCCGTCGATACCGTCAGTGGAAAAAACAGCATTCGCTGTCCATGCGCCAGACCCACAAGGGAGCGGAAAAAATCTTTGTGGACTACTGTGGAATGACGGTGCCGGTAGTCCATCCCGATACAGGTGAGGTCACTGCAGCTCAAGTGTTTGTAGCCTGCTGTGGGGCCAGTAACTACACCTATGCGGAGGCGACCGAGAGCCAAACCATCAAGAACTGGCTCGGGTCTCATCAACGGGCCTTGGACTTCTTTGGTGGAGTGCCGGTCGCATTCGTTCCAGACAACCTCAAGTCAGGGGTCAAAGACCCCTGTCGCTATGAACCGGGGATTAATCGGAGTTATCAAGATTTTGCGGAACACTACAACGTGATTATTCTGCCCGCTCGTCCCAGCAGCCCTCGGGATAAACCCAAAGTGGAGAATGCCGTGCAGCAAGTGGAACGTCATATTCTCGCTCCATTACGAGATCAGACCTTCACCAGTTTCACGCAACTCAATGAAGCGATTGCAGCGGGGCTGAAGAAACTCAACCATCGGACCATGAAATCCTATGGTCTCTCGCGTCGGGAATTATTTGAGCAAGTGGACCAACCAGAACTCAGACCCTTGCCCACTCAAGCATTTGAGTTTGGCGAATGGAAGAACGCGAAGGTTAGTTTTGATTATCACATTGAGGTGAACCGCCACTATTACAGTGTCCCTTATGGCTATGTGGGTCAATCGGTATCCGTCAAGATCACGGAATCCTTGGTGCAGATTTTCCATGACCACCAGCGCATCGCGGTGCATGAGCGCTCCAGCGTTTCGTTTCAGCATTCCACGCAAGAGGGGCATATGCCACCGGCACATCTGGCTCACAAAACCCAATCGAGAGAGACCTTTCTCGCCTGGGCCGAGAAGGTTGGACCGGCAACGAAGCAGCAAGTCATCGAGATCTTTGAGAAGAAAGCCCATGATGAACAGGCATTTCGGACCTTGAAAGGGGTGCAGCATCTCAGAACAAACCATGGTGCTCAACGATTGGAAGCAGCCTGCAAGCGGGCGAATGCCATGGGGATGGTGGGCCTACGCTATCTCAAGTCCATGCTTCAACACAAACTCGAATCTGACCCCTTACCGGATGAAACCCATAAGGTGATTCCGATTCACCATGCCAATGTCCGAGGGTCCGACTACTATCAAGCAACATAGGAGGAGACAACCATGCAAGCAACGATTGAACAACTGCAACACATGAAGCTCACGGGTCTCTTGGAGGCTTGGCGAGAACAACAGGCGATGCCCACCTATCATGATCTGTCCTTCGATGAACGACTGGCTTTGATGGTGGAGCGCGAATACATCCGACGTCAGAATCAACGGATGCAGCGCCGACTCAGGCAAGCTCGACTGCCGGTGCACGCCACCCTAGATGCAGTAGATTTCGATGTCCCTAGAGGACTGCGTAAGATCCAGTTCCTTGAATTTGCTCAAGGTCATTGGCTCCAAGAAAAGTTGTCATTGATCATCCTCGGGCCGACAGGTGTGGGCAAGTCTTTCTTGGCGGCCGTACTAGCCCATCATTTGTGTAAGCAAGGCCATAGCGTGCGCTATATCAAAACTGCTGATCTGGTGCTGGAGTTGAAGTTGGCCAAAGGAGATGGGTCTTATCCCAAACTCCGAAAACAATTAGCGGCCTACGACCTACTGGTGCTGGATGAATGGCTCAGAGATCCTTTGTCTGTCTTTGAAGCGAGAGAAGTGCTCGATATCTTAGACGAGCGGTTTCGCAAAGCCTCCTGCTTATTTGCCACGCAAATGCCCCTGGAGCAATGGCACGCACAAATTCAAGATCCCACCCTGGCTGATGCCATCCTGGACCGGATTATCCATGATGCGATGAAGGTCTCACTCCGAGGAGAATCAATGAGGAAATTGACCAGCAGACTGACCCTGAAGCCAGAAGGAGAACTGAGTATTGACCGTTCAGATGAGGAGGAAACAACGAGAGAAACAAACTCTATATCTAAGCCCAAAACACAAAAGGAGAAGAGGAATGAAAAAAAGGAGGGACAGATGGATGAGTAGACTGGATGAGATCACGATATTCCTTTCGTGATATGAATGGATTTAGATCTGATTTTTTGCCTATGAACTGCAACCCGTAATTCCATATCTACCTGTCGAAAATGGTTGGCCAATATTTTTTTGGTTGGGGGTGGAGAAGTTAGTGCCACTCAACCGGAGAAGTCGTGATTATGCAGCACCCAGGCGGTAAACGCTGTGCAGCCTTGATCACCGAAGGCCATTGGGACTGTTTGAGTACCTCTTGTTGAGTCTCAACCCATTCTTTTTGCTCATCATCGTCCACGAACGCCTCTCGGGCAACATCCCACAGATATTCGGAAACATGGAAGAAATCCAGAATTTGAATGGCACCTGGAAAGAGTAAGCTCGCCATCAACCAAATCCAAGGTGCCCCATCCCCGAGGAAGACGACTTGGTGAGGAGACTGTTGTACGGTTTGGGCATAGCAACGGTTGAGCTGTTCTCGGAAGCTTTCTACCCCATCCAGGGTGGCAACGTATTCTCTGCGCTTGACGATGGCTCGTGTTTTCGATAGACGCAGGTGGTCGGTCTCCCAAAACATCACCCCTACTTTGGCTTCGCGGGTGCCACCTTGGCGCATAGGAGTATGGATGCCATCCGCACCAATGTAAAATATGGGACGCTTTGGCTGTTGTGTGGTGGCTTCAGTGACACTGGAGATAATCGGACAAACGGGGTCTGGAGGTACGGCAGCGGCGGCTTCAATCCATTCACGACCGTAGCGTTCGACATGATTGGACAAAGTCTTTTCACTCACCTTGACACCGCTCCACTGTTCTAGGAGACGATTGGCATGGGCAAACTCACTGCTCACACCCAAAGCACAACTGAGTTCTTTGACGTCGGTAAACCAACCATCGGGCGGCAGCCCCAAGTCTTTCTCGCCTCGAATCTCTCCCTTTCGACGACCGTAGACCCGACGATTCAGTTCTATCGTGCCCAATGGGGTCTGATACACTTTGGGACGTCGCTGGCTTGAACCTTGGTAGTTTGATTCTGCTGCTTCTAATTGCGCCTGCAGTTGCTGCTCAATAATCTCGCAGCCCAGCTCACGCCAGGCTTCAACAAATTCATTGACGCTCTCTTCGGCCCGTTGAGGTTCAAGGCAAAAGAGCTTTAGCTTGCTTAATCGTTCACTCAAGATAGATTCTAGGTTCATCAGGCGTAGTCCCTCGATGCGTTCTCATCTGAAACTACGCTCTTTCTTCCCTACGCGCTTTTTTTCGTTCACCCGTCAAAGTGTTGCTCTCCAAGGTGCACGACGTGCATGGTAGGATCTAGGGTTCGATGATCTACAGTCGGTCGTAGACTGTCTCAACAGGCGAATCTTTCCTGTAAAATCGCCTTGTCAGTCATATTTTTTCCAGTTTTGAGCGACAAAGGGGGTAGACCTGAACAGATTCACATCAAACCCGCTTGATTATCATTTGTTGCAAGATCTGAAAAACAAACCAAGCCACCAATCTTGTGATCGCACCCGAGATCCAACCCCGCACATTCGCCCTTCCCCACGTTAGGCTGGCGTCAAATTCATCGTATTCTCGCTCAGGTCTATATACTCGATATTATCCTTGCACACCCACTTGAGCAAAATCCCTGGAGGGTGAGAGTTGGCTGCAAACTTCAGCATTACCTGATGGTATTGGTCTTCCGTCGTAGTGGAATCCTCAATCCGCTCCCAGTTTCCGTCAAGCCTAGTAAGGTGTCATTCCCAATTTGACTCCGAAAAGCTGTTGCAATCCCCGTTTCTTCGTCAATGGCAAAGAAAAAGTAGTCCTTAGTGTTGATCATGAGTTGTAATACCGTTTTCGCGATCGCATTATTGGGATTGATCAGAACGTTGAACGTTAGGAAACCATAGAAGTTAAAGGCAAAGTGGATTACTTCGTAGGTGCTAGTTCCGAAAAGGGTATGCCCAAAGTTGAAACCCAGATCCGTTGCGCCTGGGGGAATCATTGGTTCAGGTCGAAGTGCCACAAACCCACATTGTCGATCCTCAACTACCACCATCCCCAAGGCACAGCAGGGTTTCTCTGCTTCGATGAACTCTGCCATGAAGGAACGACTGACGGTCAAGGAGGGTAGGGGTTGACTCATGGCTGTCCTGTACGCTGATCAGAGGGAACCTTTTTTTGATACATCTCAACTACTGATCTTGTGGTGAGGAACTGACGGGTTGCTCGGAAGCTTCACCCTTCAAATCGTCCTGCCGTGAAATTCTTTCAGCTTCAAGGTGTCTTTTAGGCTTGGGCAGTATCCTATAGACTGTGGAGCCTACTAAAGAAGCAAGAATCATAAATGCCAGTATGTAAATCATTGCAATTAAAGTCGTAGCTCTCCTTTAGGATTCTCAAACTCTAAGTTAAGGAATGATCCTGAAAGGCGTTACAAGTCTATTCTAGGAAAGCAATACTACTTTTATCGAGTCACTGAACGAGTATTAGTGTTAAGCGACAACTTGACCCGGATCTGCCCAGCCAGACGCACCGGATAGGTTGTTCCAGGTTCGCTCGATAACCTTTTTTCTACCTGGTTCTCATGCTGCCATATATCGCCAAATCATACAGGTAGGTGACTAAATTCGATTGGTGATTTGAATTCCAGATTTCATCCTCAAAATCTGTATTAGAAAAAAACTTAGGCGAACAACCATCTTTTATAAGCCCGCTTTGGCCATGGCTTTCCACAAGTTACTACGACGGTGATGTTCAGATTTCCAGGTTGCCAACAACGTCCCATAATCGCGAGGAGCAATCTCTTTGAGGGCGAGCATCCACTGAGCATGTAGAGTATAGTCCGACTTGTGGACATCAAGAGGATCGGGGACAAACTGATGCAAATTTGCTCGCCAATAATCCATCACTTGGGTCCATAAATCCTTCGAGGCAAATCGCTGTAAATAGCCTCGTCGGGAGGCATCATCTGGAGCTGATAATTCTTGCTTGTGAATAACAACCTCATCAAAGGTTGGGGTTAACTGAGGCTGCTCAGCTTGTCGCCCATCAGCTTGTATTTTCTGCAGGTCATGGGTGAGTAACCGCAATCGCTCGAAATCCTCACCCAAAGTTCGGCGATCGCCTGAGAGACCACCTAA